>CAYLJT010000085.1:0-15309 GCA_964383995.1 uncultured Polyangiaceae bacterium | reverse complement strand
GTTGGAATTCCTATGAAGCGAGCCGAGAAAGCCGTGGCTGCGTTCATCGAGGCGAGCGCACTTCCTTTCGCGAAGCTCGATGCCGCGCGGGCCGTGCTCTGGCGTGCGACACGGTGTGCCTTCGTCGAGCGCCCCACGGCGGGCCCGTCGAACGCGGGGGCCGAGGCATGACCCGCGTACAGGTTAAGCCGGAGCTTCTGCGCTGGGCTTGCCGGCGTTCCCGCATCGACGAGCTTGAGCTGAGCGCGCGCTTCCCGAAGCTCGACGCCTGGATCCGCGGCGAGCTCCAGCCGACGTTCAAACAGCTCGAAGTTTTCGCCCACGCCACGCACGTGCCGTTTGGCTATTGGTTCCTCCCCGAGCCTCCCGACGAGCCGCTCCCCATCGTGGACTTTCGCGAGCGTAACCCCGGACCTCCCTCGGGTGACTTGCTTGACACGATCTACGCTGCCCAGCGCAGGCAAGATTGGTTCATCGAGTATGCGTCCACCGAGCGTCTCGACCCCATCGCCTGGATCGGGACCACAACGTTGAAGGATGCCCCGACCGACATCGCGGCGCACCTGAGGAAGCTCCTCGGTTTCGACGTGCAGCTGCGCACCGAGCACGCCAACTGGGAGGCGGCGACGAAGGCGCTGTTCGAGCGGGCGCAGGCGCTGGGGATCCTCATCTCGGTGAGCGGCATCGTCGGCACCAACACGCGACGCAGGCTCGACCCCGACGAGTTTCGTGGCTTTTCCCTCGTCGACCCGCTCGCACCGTACGTGTTCATCAACGGGGCCGACCTCAAAGCCGCTCATGCCTTCACGCTCTGCCACGAGCTCGCCCACCTCGCCCTGGGACGTCCTGGCTTGTCGAACGAGGACCTGGGTGAATTTCGCCAGGAGCAAGTCGAGGTGTGGTGCGACGCCGTTGCCTCCGAGATCCTCTCGCCTTCGGAGCATGTCACCACCGCGCGGGATGAGCAGGGCGTACGGCGCATCGCCAACGAGCTGATGCGTGAGCTACGGGTCTCGCCCCTCGTCGCGGTGCGCCGTGTGGTCGAGCGGTCGGAGCTGCCCGCCCGCATCTTCGAGCACTGCTACGGGGCTCTAGTGCAGGCGCTTCCCAAGGCAAGCGGGGGCGCAGGAGGGAACTTCTACGCCACAGCGCTCAAGCGCGTCGGCCACCGCTTCGCGCGGGACGTCATCGCGAGCACGCTCGAAGGCAACACGACCTTCACGGAGGCCTTTCGCTTGTTGGGTGTCCGCAACAGCACGGGATTCCAGGAGCTGTCTCGACGCGTGGGGCTCCCAACATGAGCTGGCTGCTCGATACCAACGTCTTCGTACAAGCTGCTCGCCGCGAATACGGGCTCGACTTCTGTCCGGCGTTCTGGGAGTGGCTCGCGGCGGCCAACGCGGCGGGGCGGGTCCACAGTCTTGACAAGGTGCTCGCCGAGCTCGTCCCGGGAGATGATGTTGCCGAATGGGCTGCGGCTCGACCAGTGGGCTTCTTTCTCCCGCTACAGCCCTCCGACGGGTTTTCCTTCGCGCAAGTGGCCGCGTGGGCTCGCTCGGGCCAGTTCACGGCCGCGGCCGCGACAGAGTTCCTCGGGATCGCTGACTCGTACCTTGTTGCGGTTGCCCATGCACGCAGGCTCACCATCGTCACGCACGAAGTGCCGTCCAGCTCGAAGCACCGCATCAAGGTGCCGACTGCGTCACCTGTGCGAGCCCCTACGAGATGCTCCGCAGGGAAAGCGCGCGCTTCGTTCTCGGGAGGCGCGAATGAAAAAAATGCCTCGCCACGCGGTCTCGGATCTAAAACGTGAGCTGGTCGCGTTTGGCGATCGCCCGCGCGATGAGAGGAGCCTTCTTCGCGAGCTCGTGGAGCGTGATCCCGTGCTCCTGGTACATACGGAACCACTCGCGTCGCTGCCGCAAGATGCGTTCGTCATGGGCGAGGTGCATGCGATCGAGCATGAATTGCGCACGTTCGCGCCACTCGACCGGCACGTGCTCGGTCAGTCCGAGCTGCAGCGAGGGCAATTGCACCTCAAACCAATCGTCCTGGACGACGAACGGGTCGAGCAGTTGTGTCGAACGGAGCGCTTGTTTGCTCGAGTTCAGCCATGCGGACGCGAAGCGGTAGTTGCTCCAGTCGTACGCTTTCGCTCGGTCTTCATCGACGCTGACGAAGTGATCCACGGTGCCTACGGGCTCGTACATCGCGCCGTACGCGCAAAGAGAGTTGAACGCGTCGGCCAGCTCGTGGCGAAGCTCCTGCCAGTAAGCGGGCAGACGCCCAGCTTCGTTGGCGGCAAGCCACGCTGCCCCCCGCTGGGCGACCCGCTCCGCGAATCCTCGGGGGGGAGGCTGAGGCTCGAACCGGATCACGCCTTGCCCCCTGCCTTCTCGTAGGTGACGACCCATCGTGGCCAGAAGTGGTCGTTGCCCGGGAGCACGCGTTGGAGCTCCTCGTGAATAGCTTCCTTCGAGGCCAGGTCCTCGGGGAGCGCTGCGCTGTCGCCGCGCATCCACGCTTCCGCAGCCTCGATCGCACGCTCGGCCTCGAAAGAACGGGCCTGCTGAAGTCCAAAGGTGTCGGAGACCAGCCAGTTGATGACATCGCCTTGCATCGCCCACGGTTTTTCGTGAAGGGCCACGACGTTGTCCTCCAGATCGAGCAGGAAGAGCTTGTCGGTCGCGACGTCGAACACCGGCTCCACGGAGGCGAGCACCATGGGTGAGTGGGTGGTCGCGATGACCTGCAGGCTGGCGTCTTGATTCAGCGCGCGGAGCAGGCTCGGGAGAATCGTGCGTTGCCACTTGGGGTGGAGGTGGCTTTCGACCTCGTCGACGAGCAGCACGAGCGACGAAGTAGGCGAGCGCCTCTTGAGGCTTGCCGCAGCTTTGTGCTCGCGCCATGCCCAGACCACGAGGTAGGCGAGGCCGAGAATGCGGCGCAAGCCTGCAGGTGCATGCGCAATGGGAAGCTCGCCAGCGGGCCCTGAGACGATTGGGAACTCGCGCGCGTCGTCGATGTAAATACGCTCGAACTTGCGCGTGAGCCGGAACGGCTCGTGTCCCGCGAGCTGCTCGACGAGCTTGGCAATTTGCTCGAAATCGACATTGCCGGGTTGCCCTGCCCAGCGGCTCACGTCGCGGACGAGCCCCTCGCACACCCGTGTGCTCGTTTCCGCGCCGAGCGCGAGGCCGTCCCAGATATCAGGCTCCCGAAACTGGTACGCGTTGCTTCTGCCCAGGGCGGCTTGGCCAAACGCCAAGCGGTAGTCCTCGCCGACGCGGAGCGGGTCGTGAACGGAAACCCCGCCGTCGACCCGAAGGTAGAGCACGAGGGGGCCCCGCATCTGGCTTTCTTCGCGCTCTGTGCTCCTCGCGCTCGGCGAATGCCCTTCGGTCCGGAGCCAGCGTGCTTCGGAAAAGTCGTAGGTGGCGCCAAAAGCGATAGGCATGCCGTCACGGCGCTCGCTCCAGTCGATCGCGGCGTGCTCGTTCTCCGGCACGACTCCCTTGCCGCCCCAGGTTACCGGCCAGGTGCGCGTGAGCGCCCACCACGCGCTGTCGAGGAGCAAGGTCTTGCCGAGGCCGTTGTCCCCCGCGATAAGGTTCAGGCGCGGTCCAAGCTCCATCCTCATCTCGGGCGCAGGCCCCACGTTCCTGAGGCGAATGGACTCAAGCATCGTCAGAAACCCAAACCTTTCTTGCGGGAGAGCACGCCTTCGGCCCAGCATTTCTCGTCGGCGCTCGCGCCGCGCTCGACCGCGCCAGCTTCCAGAACCGCGGCTGCTTGTCGACGCCCTCGTTCGAGGCTGAAGCGCATGAGGGCGGGGGGACTTCGACTAGCATCGGGCGTTCCTTTCCGCACGCTGGCACAAACGAGCCGTGGCGACATCATGCGAAAGCAGGCCACCGCTGCGGACGGAGCCAACGCCGAGCCCGCCTCGCACGCACGACTCGATGCTCGTGCCGCTCCCACCCCACCAAAATCCGCGCCAAAACCACCACAACCCCCCAACCGCGCCCACCAACACCCAACAAAACCCGCCGCAAGCAAAACACCCCCCACGCGCGCAGCACGTTTTCCCAGCTCGCTCCGAGCCACACCCCTCGCCGCCCAGCAAAACAAGCCCAATCCGCGTTGCTCGCCTCCCTACACCCCCTGTTCGCCTCCTCGCTTCATCCTCGCGACCGCCACCCGCTGCCCCCCGTAATTCCCGCCGTTTCCGCCTCGCACGCACGCGGCACGCCGCCTGCTCTACGTCCTCCCCGAACACAACGACGGCTCGTCGAAGACCATGGGGGTCGGGGCGAGTCGGTCATCCCCGGGTCATTCGACCCAGCGACCGTAGGAGGAGGACACCATGCCGCGCGCAAAGAACAAGAACACGACGCCGACGCCGCCTGCCATCAGCACGGCCAAGGAGGCATTTGATACCGTCGTCGAGGAGATTGACGCCGTCGCCGACGACGAGATTCGGGCGCTCAACCTGGACATCCCGCAGACCGTCTCGATGGTGCTTGGCAAGTTGGAAGTGCTGCGGACCTTCGAGCCTCAGCTGTTGGCGCTCCCGGGGTTGGAGGCGCGCTTCATCAAGCAGTTGGAAGCTTACGCGCTGGCGGCATGGCAGGCCCACCTGGACGAACAGGCTTCCCCCACCAACAAGACCCTGCGAGCTCTCGTGGACGAGGCCACCACGCTGCGCGCGGGCCTCTTGGCGGAGGCGGACGTGCTCGTCCGGCATAACGTCTTCGACGCGCAAGCGGTGGCCGCCGTGCGGGCAGGTCAGGGGTACATCGACCTTGCCAATGACTGCGTCGCGATGGGTCGGATGTACCAAAAGGCATGGGTAGATATCGACGGACGCACCTTCACGAAGCGCGACGCCGTCGACCGCGCGGAGGTGGTCGGGCGCGAGCTGCTCACGGCGCTCGGCGTGCGCGCCGAGGGCGGGACGGCGGCGGATCGGGCCGCGGGCGAGAGCAAGGTCAGGGCGTTTGCCCTGTTCGCGAAGGCCTACGACGAGGTGCGGCGAGCCATCCAGTTTCTGCGCTGGCATGAGGGCGACGCCGACGAGATCGCCCCGTCGCTCTACCGCAAGGCGGGCCGCACGTCGGCGCGCAGCGAGGTCAGCTCCCCCGCGCGGCCGAGCACGCCGGGCGAAGAGCTTCCGCCCGCCAACGGTGCTTCCCATGGCGCCGCGCCTGCCAACGGAGCGCCCCTGACCAACGGCACCGCCGCGCCGGCCTGAATCCGGCGTGGACCCGTCGCGCCTCCCAATCCCGTATGTCCTACCATCGGCAGCTGTTATCCGAAAATTTCGAATAACTGAGCCCTCCCGCGAGCTCGCGCTCAGCTCATCGAAGACACCTCCGCCGCCGGCCGTTTGGCAAACAAACGCAAAGCCATGCTCAGCCCCACCACGTTCAGCAACGCCGCCGCGAAGAAGGGCGCACCCTGGACACGCACGGCCGCTGTCTCCGGCGCAAAGTGCGCGAGCAGGCCCGTCCCCACGAGGGGCCCTACCACCGCAGCCACGCTTGCTAGGCTTGCCAACGAGCCCTGCAGCTCGCCCTGCTCGTCGGGCCCTACCTCCCTCGACAGGAGCGCCTGAATGGCAGGACCGGCCAGGCCTCCTATCGAGAACGGGATGATGATGGCCACCATCATCCAGGACTGCGTGGCTAGGCCAAAGGCGATGTGCCCGGTGACGTTCATGAACAGCCCCACGGCCAGCGCGCGCCGCTCGCCAATTTTCGGCAAAACCAGGCGAATGATGCCGCCTTGCACGACGGCCACCATCACGCCTACCACGGTCAGGCTCAAGCCCACATCGACCGCCGACCACGCAAAACGCTCTTCGGTGTACAGCGCCCACACCGACTGGAGAATTTGCTGCGCGACATAGGCACATAGCAGTGTACCGGTCAGTCCGAGCACGACCGGGTGCCGTCCGAGACGCACGAGCGAGCTCAACGGATTGGCGCGCTTCAGCGTGAACGGCCTGCGGTTTTCCTTGGCCAAGGACTCGGGCAATACGAACAGGCCGTAAAGCAGGTTGACCGCGTTCAGGCCCGCGGCCACGAAGAAGGGTAGGCGCAGCGAGATGCCGCCCAACGTGCCCCCCAGGGCCGGACCGAGGATGAAGCCCAGGCCAAAGGCCGCGCCCACCAGGCCGAAGTTCTTGGCGCGGTGCTCGGGGGGCGTCACGTCGGCGATGTACGCGCTCGCGGCGGAGATGCTGGCGCCTGTAATGCCCGCGATCACGCGGCCCAAAAACAGCCAACCGAGGCTCGGGGCGAGGGCCAGCAAGAGGTAGTCGCAGGCGGCGCCGAAGAGCGACGAGAGCAGCACCGGGCGGCGCCCGAAGCGGTCGGACAGGCCGCCGATGATGGGCGCGAACAGAAACTGCATCGCGGCGTAAATGGCCACGAACAGGCCGAAATAGCGCGAGCCGGCGGCCAGATCTTGCCCCACCATCTGGGTCACGAGCCGCGGCAAAACGGGGATCACGAGGCCGATGCCCAGCGTGTCGAGCAGGAGCGTTACGAGGATGAAGGGCACGCCCGGGGACGACGACTTGGACATGGCAGCTCGCGGCGGATCGGGTCCTAGCAGTTGGCGAGGCTTCCGAAAAGGGGCTAGCGCCTCCGCGCCTCCAAAAATGGCCTTTCTACGAAGCGAAATGACAACAGGCCGACCACGAACGACACCCCCAAGGCGAGGCCGCCCACGAGCAGCGACAGGCCCACCGTCGCGCTACCTGGAAACAGCGCCCCGACCGCGCCCAAGACCAATTGGTGGTACAGAAACACGCCGTAGCTGACAAGGCCCAAGGCGCCGAACGCACGCGCGACAACTCCCTTGCTGAGCGCTACGGGCAGGGAGGTGACCCCGAGCACCAGGGTGGCTGTGCCGACGCTCAAGAGCGCATACGGTAAGGTCCCAAGCGGCTCCAGGTAGTGCGCTCCTTCGAAGTAGAAGGCGACAACGATGGCGACCACCGACAGCGCGACGAGCCCTGCTGCGCGGCCTGGCTTGGTCAGAAGAGCACGGTCGTCGAGGTAAGCCGCGAGCATCCCGAGCACGAACTGATCGATGCGGCTCGTAAAAAGGCGCCGTTGCGTCAGCTCGAAGGCCCAGGTGCGGACCTCAGGATCGACGTATATGGCGCACAAAAGGGCGCGGCTCAACCAAACGCCGACGAGGATGAGGACCGTTAGCGCGAGGCGCCTGGACCACGGGGTCGACGGTCGCAGCAGGCCGACGGCCAGCCAAGGCATGACCAGATAGAAATGGCTCTCCGTGGTCAACGACCAGGAGGCCCCGATCAGTACAGGGAAGGTGTCCGAGACATAGCCTTGCAGCAACAACGCGTGCAGGCCTATCGACGCGCCAAAAAAGGGTGCACTAATCACCTGGTGGTGAACGCCTACCGTGAGCGCGACGGCCACGAAGAAGGCTGGCAAAATCCGCTTGGCGCGACGCCGCAGAAATTCGCCTGCGGGGAGCGTGAGCCCCCGCGCGTAGCGGCTCAAATAGCCCTTGGCCAGCGTATAGCCCGAGAGCACGAAGAACAGATCGACCCCCCAAAACGCGTGATGCACGATGGTGAGCGCGACGGGGACCAGGGCCTGTGGCAAGGTCGCCTGCACGGCAGCTTCCCACGCGCCCATGAAGCGGTCGCCCAGGTGCTGCACGAACACTGCGAGGATGGCCACCCCGCGCAGCACGTCGAGCCAGGGGTTGGAGCGAGCTCCGCTCTGGGGAGGGGGACGCCGGAGGAGCGACGTTTGGGGGGCCAAGGCGGGCGGTAGCGGTCAGTGGCCCTTGATGTACGCGGGGGCCTGCGGATGCTGCTCGAAGGCGCCGTAGCGCGTGGTCGACGGGTAATATTCGGCCGAGAATTGCGTCATGCCAGCGGCGTCTTGCCCACCGACCTCGGCGATGAAGGCGAGGGTCAGATCGATGCCGGCGCTCACCCCGGCGGCCGACCAGACCTTGCCGTCGCGCACGAAGCGCTCTTCCACCACGGTGACGTCGCCGAGCGCGCGCAGCCGGTCGAGGGATCCCCAATGGGTGGTCGCGCGCTTCCCAGACAGGAGGCCCGCCGCGTGCAGGATGAACGAGCCTGTACACACCGAGAGCACCGCCTTGCAACCCTTGGCCTGGCGCGCCACGAACTCGACGAGCACAGGGTTTTTTACCTCGCGCCGCGTGCCTTGACCGCCGGGCACGAGCAGGTAGTCAAGGTCTGGGCAGCTATCGAAGGACACGTGGGGGTTGACCGACATGCCCTTCGCGCACACCACGGGAGCCGCGGTTTGCGCCACCATCAGGCAGTTTTCCGGGCCGCCCGCCACCTTGCTCCACATCGTGAGCATCTCCCAGGGGCCCACGAAATCCAGCTCTTCGGCTTCCGGAAAGAGCAGCACACCAAAGGTCGCGCCGGGTGTCTTCATGACCCGCAGCTAGCGCGGTGGCTCCCCCAACGCAAGGGCCCACTGCGCAGAGGTTAGATCTGGGTCGTCAGGGCCAGGTGAGGGAAGAAGAACACCGTAGACCAGGACACGCCGCCGTTCAGGCGCATGTCGAAGGTCGGGCTTTTGTAAAGATCGACGGCGAGCGCGCCGCCTAGCTCGGGCAGGGGCAAGCCGCTAAGCGGGAAGGGATCGGCAACGAAGAAGCCAGCGCCAGCGATGGCCTCGATGGAAACGGGCCCACCTAGGCGAGCCGTCAGCACAAACGTGGTCGCGGCGTGGATGGTCAGCTCATTCTCAACCGGGCATCCGTCGACGCGATAGCAGGTGTATTGCTCTTCGGGACCCATGCTCGCGTCGCCGTCTCCGTCTTTGGCAAAGGGCACCCCCGCGAAGATCAGATCTTGACGCACGCCCATGGTCAGAATGTCGGAGGTTCGGAAGGTCAGCGATGCGGTAGGACCCGCCGCCGGCACCGCCCATGCGCTGCGCGAGTAGACGTACGTGAAGGCACCAGCCTCCACACCTAGGCCAAACCTGGACGCCCCGTTTCGAGGGTCCTCACCGGTATCCTTCGCCGGGCCCCAGGGAGCCGAGGGGCCGCGGGTGGGGTAGCTCGGGGGCGCGTAGGATGGATAGGTCGGGGGCGCGTAGGACGGGTAGCTCGGAGCGTTGACCCACTGAGCGGCAGCGGTGCCGCCGAGGGTGAGCAGGGCGAACGCGCTGAGGAACGACAACGTCCATCGAAAGTTAAGAAATCGTGCGTTCATGTTGACCTCATGGACCCGTTGAGCAACGGTGATGCCACGCCAATTCGCCGCTTTTTCCGTAAAAGCATGGGGCTGAACGTGGACGTTGGGCTGTAGCAAGTTGACGACAGGCGTCGCCGCGGGACTTCGTTTGCCGACAAAGGGGCCTATGCGGTCGTGCGGGACCGGCTGACAACCGCCGTTGACGCGGCCCTCGATCCGGCGAAGATGGCGGGATGCTTCGTCGTGACCACCGTTCCCCGCTCCCTTGCTCGCTCGCCGCAGTCCTCGTCCTCGTGTCGGCCTCGGCCTGCACCATCAACACCGAGTCCACGCAAACCCACGGTCACGCGACGAGCACGTCGGGGAGCGGCGGCAGCGGGGTCGGCGGCGCGGGCGGCGAAGCCACGAGCAGCGGCTCTGCGATGGGAGGCGGCGGCTTGGGTGGAATGGGCGGCGTTGGCGGAATGGGCGGTGCGGGCGGCTGCCCCGCGGGCCGCGTGACGGAAGACCGCCCTGACGACAACCCGGGTTACCAAGTCCACATCAACTACGTATTGCCCATGGACGGCGTCGACGAAGGGCTCGACACGAATGGCACTCTGGCGACCTCGGTTGGAGCCTGGTCGGCGTGGATGGCAGAGCAAACCGGCGGGCCCACGCTGCGCCTCGACACCTGCGACGGTGCGCTCGACGTGCGCTTTTTCCAGATTCAGCAAACCGAGGCCGAGCTCAAGGCCAACGGCGTGTTCATCCGCGACGCCATCGAAGACGCCATGAGCGCGGCGGGTCTCCTCGACGAGAAGAAAATCGAGGTGGTGTTTTACGGCGGCGATGCCGCGGAGACCTGCGGCGGTGGGGCCTGGCCGCCTGCCCTCGTGGGGCAGGTGGGCGCCATCTACCTGAAAGGCACCTTCGCGGATCCGACCATCCCAGCCTGCGCAAGCAACCCGGTCGGCGCTTCCCCCGACACGCCCGGCTACATCGAGTTTGCGACGCTCCACGAAGTGCTGCACACCATGGGTATCGTGCCTACCTGCGCGCCCCACCAGGTGCTCTCCGGGCACACCTCCGACAGCCCCACAGACCTGATGTACGCGGGAAATCAGCCTTGGCAGCCGTCGGTGCTCGATGTCGGGCACGACGACTACTACCAGCACGGCATCGTGGGTTGTCCGGACTTGGCGACCAGCGTGTTCATGGAGCCCCTGCCGGCCAATGCGGAGCTGCCCCCCGGCTGGTAAGCTCGCCCGCGCCTTGTCCGAGACAAGTGGCCGCCGCTATTTGCCCGCAAGGCGCGCTTTGACTGCCTGAATCAGCGCCGCGGCGCGCTCCGCCTCCTCCGGCACGACCGCCAGCCGACGTCGCCAGGCCGCATCGAAGCCCGCCCATGACAGGGCGTTGAGGCGGTGTTTGGTCAGCACCTCGTGGGCCTGAGCGCCACCCTCCAGCTCGGCGTGGATCACCGCGAAGCGCTCGATGGGTAGACCCGTCGGCGCAGGCGGTGGCGGCCCTGAGGGCGGACCTGCTTCCCCTGCCGGGCGCGCGAAAGGCAGCGTCGGCGCGAGCAGCTTGGCCTGGGAGGGCAGCAGGGTCAGCTCCACATCGGAGGGCACCCGGGGCCGCGCGGCAGGCGTGGGCGCGGGCGCGGGTGACGGGGCCGACGGCATGGTCCCCGTCCCGACACGGAATGGCAAGGTAGGCTCCGACCTTGCCGAGGGTAGGGCGGTCATGCGCTCACCCTCGTCGCCTCCGTCGTCCTGGTCGCCACCGTCGTTGGGGGCGGCGGCGTCCTGAATGAGCGGCGCCGTGGCGCTCGCATAGGCAACCTTACCCTGCGAGAAGGGTAGGGGCGGATCCTTCGGGACCGCGAGCGACAACATGGTTTGCTCGCCCAACTTTTCGCGCCGCGCGAAGGGCAGTGTCGGGCTCCTCGCGCCGCCGATGGAAGGGATGGTCTCGTCGTCGTCGCCTACCGCGTCGCCGCGCCGGCCAAGGAACGGAGCCATCGGGCCCGTCGGCGCCGCGCCCACAGAGGCCGGTGCGCCGACCGAGAAGGGCAACGCCTTGGCGCTCGACGTCGACCAAGGCCCGATCGTGGCCTCGCTGTCGTCGTTCGCGCGAGCCGGCGTCTCTTCGGTGCTCGGTATCGGCGCGTCCAGGGTGGAGGGGGGCTTCGCCTCCGTGGCGGGCGCGTCCGCGAGCAACGGCGAAGGTGTACGGATCAGCTCTGGACAGGGTCCGAGGGGCCCCGACATCTGCTCGTTCAACGCAGCTTCCAAGGTCTTGTCGCTGGCGACGCGGTTGGTCCAATCGGCTTCCAGCCGCGCATAAGCGCCGAGGGAGAGCTGCCGTTCGGCCAAGAAGCTCACCGGCGTCGGCGTGGTAAGAAAATGCCTGCGGAAGGCGGCCCAGGCCGCGACGTCCGAGCTGATGGGCTCGACGGTAGGCTCAAAACGCCGTTGTTCCGTGACGAGCGCGGCGTCAAAGGCCACCACCACGGACAGGTCGCTTGCGGCGCTCTCGTCGAGCGCTTGTTGCCAACGCTCGCACGCCGGACCCCAGGCCTCCGGATTGACGTCCGCCAGCTCGAGCGCCCGCCGGAGCGGCAGGCCCGCGCCGAGGCCGGCCAGCACGGTGGCGTAGGATTGCAGGGTGACATCTTCCGAGCTCAGCATAGACCCTCAACGAACAAGGCGGGACAGTTCAGACAAGGCAGTGGTCAAGGGGACGCCGAGGTCGCTCCAACGCACCTGAATGCGGCGCCCCGTCCTACAAAACAGCTCGTCCGCGCGCCACTCCACGTCCAGCGCAGACAGCTCGGGTCGCGCCATCTCCGCGCACACCGCTTCATTGGAGCTGGGCTCGCCCCCGCGCAACCGCAAGGCTGCGCTGGGCGAACGAGCGTTGACCCAAGGCTCCCAAGCGCTCACCGAAGGCCGCGCGACCAGCGGGCCGAGCGCGGTGATGAGCGCCGCGTGCGCGTCCTCGGCGTAGTCTTCGTCGTCGAGCGCGGCCAACAAGCGTGGAAACAAGGCGGGTAGACCCAAGAGACCCAAGGTCGACAGAAGGTCAGGCGTGGTGGGCAGTGTCCGAGACAGCTCCAGCGCCAACGCGCTATCCTCCGGTCCACCAGCCAGGGCGAAGGGCTGCAAAACATGGGCGCCGAGGGCGCTCGTCGCGGCGGCGTCGCCCTGCCGCAAAACGGCGAGGGGCTCGAGCTCCCGCCGCGCGAGCCGCGCGCGCACCACCTCGTTGGCCAGCCACGGTGGAAGCTCGCTCCAGCGGGGCAGGGAGGGTAGACGGCGGGCAGGGGCCAAAGGAGCGCGCGAAGCCAGCCGTTCGAGGGCCGTCCACACGAGCGGCGCGTCGAGCCCGGCCAGCGCCGCGAGCTGGTTGTCCGAGACATCTTCGGGGCTGAGCGCTTCCAGGGCGACGGCGCGTGCGAGGAGCGTTGGCGACGACAAAAAGCCTTGCAGCAGCGCCGTCGTGGCCGGATTGGGCGCCAGGGCGAGGGCCCGGCCGAGCTCGACCACCGGGCTGTAGCCCGCAAGCGCCGCAGCGTCGATCGCCTGAAGCCAGGCTTCCAGCGCCGCGGGCGCGTCGGGCGTGGCGAGGCAGCCAAAAAGCAAGGCGAGCGCGAAGGGCGTCCCGCTGTCTTCCAGGTCCTGCTCCAGGGCAAACGCCAGCAGCGCCTCGGCGGTCAGCCCCGCCTCCGCCAGCGCGTCCAGGTGGGCAAGCATGCGCCGCCCGACCTCCGGACGAAAGCTGTGCGGGCCCGCGACGTGGTCGGCGCCGAGCGACAGCAGCCGTTCGAGCAGCCCCCGGCGCACCTGACCTTGCCACAGCGCGGCCGACGCCGTGGACGCCCGTTCGGGGTCGAGGCGCACCGCACCTTGCCACTCCAGGGCGTCCCAATCCGGGCCCGCGCTGGCAAGGTCGCGGACGGGCAGCGGTGTGCCCGGAGCGATGGTACGAAGTTGCAACGAGGCCGTTCGTTGGCTCACGCGACGGACCCTCCAAGCAGCGCGGCGCCGACGCCGCCGTCCCGCGAGCGGGCCCAGGCCAGGGCGACCTTGTGCGCGGGAGGCGCCTGGGCTTCCCCCGTGGGCAGGCCGTGTCGCAACCAAGCGAGCGCGAAGACCGTGGAAATGACCCCGGACGCGCTGCCGAAGAGGCCCATTTTTCCCTCCAAACTGGGCATCTCCGCGCCCTGCAGCGCGCCGTGGTGGCGCACCGAGGCCAGGTGAAAGTCTCGGACACGCAGCGGGTCGACATCGCGCGGTCCGACCACCAGCGGAACCGAAGGCGGGAGGGCAAGCTCGCCAAACACGCTGGTCAGAGCGACCCCGTCGCTGGCAAGGTCGTTCAGGTCGCTGGCCTCGCTGCGGGCGGCGGCGAAGGCGCGCACCTCGCCGACGGCCGTTGCCTTGGACGAGGCGACCAAGCGCAGCGCCGCGGCCCCCTCCGAGGGGGGCGCCGGATTGCGCGTGAAGCCCGAATAGCGCACCTCGTAATAGTGCTCGATATCGGCCTTGGAAATCAACGAGTCCACGCCCAGCACGATCACCTCGGGCTCCCGCTTCAACAGCTCTTCGGCCTCGGCAAAGGCCGAGACAAACGCGGCGGCGCCCGAGCGGCAGCGGCCCACGTTGTGTCCGCTCAGGGTCAGAAAGCGAACCAGGTCGTGGTCGGCGGAAGCCACACCTTCGGGTCCAATCAACAGCACCGGTGTCTTGGCTGAGCTCGGCCCCACCCGCGCCAGGGCCTGTTTGGCGAGCAGGCGCAAGCGCGAGGGCAGGGGTCGAGAGGCTGGAATGAAGGCGCAGTCGTGGATGGGCAGGGCCTCGCCGTCGGGCGTCGTAAACGCCCCGCTGGCATGGGGAGACACCTCGCCGCGCCAAAAAAACACGTGCTCGCCGGGCCCCAAGCCCAGCGGCGAAACCAGGGAAATTTGCGCGACCGTAAGGCCCATCAGCCCGTGCTCTCCTTCCCGGAGTGCTTGTTTTCGCCGTTGATGGTGATGCTCGACGCCTTGAGCGTGACCCCGCCGCCATGCACCGAGACCGACGAGCCGCCCACCTCGAACACCACGCTACCGCCGGACAGGGAGATGGCTCCGCCCGCCTGGACGGTCATGGACCCGGCGGCCTTGATACCGACCTCGCCGCCCGCGTCGAGCTTGAGCGCGCCGCCCGCTTTGAGCGTGTGGGCGGCGTCCGCGTTGCGGCCGATGGAGGCCGACGCGGTGATCGACGTGGTCGCCGCGGTGTCCGCGTTGACCGCCATGGTCAGCCGGGAAATGCGCGCCGCAGCGGTGGCATGACTGCCGCCGACCGCAAATGTGGAGGCGCCGAGCGTCGTCCACTTGAGCGAGCCCGGGGTCTGAATGGCATGGACGGCGCCGATGACCTCGGTGACCGTGCCATCAACCACGAGCTTGCGGTGTCCCGGTGCGGCCGCCGCCGCCCCCGCGCCAGCGGCCCCGGGTCCTGCGCCGCCGCCGCGCGGGTTGCGTTGGGCCGCGCGCTCCTGGGCCTTCTCCGACCAGGGTGTCAGTCCCGCACCATCGGCGGCCGCCACGATGGCATCGCCCCCCGGAATATCGCCTGCGATTTCGTTGACGAAGGACTGCTGCGCCGCCCGTTTGAGGCCCTCGAAGCCGCCGTTCTCGTAGCCCTGGTGGAGCGCCGTGCCCCACGAGTAACCCTTGGTGATGGCCGCGCCCACGTACGGAATTTCTGCCACCCCGGCGAGGGCCGCCGACTTCGCAAATTCCGCCAACCCGGCCGCCGGACTGCCGACCTTTTCGATCAACGAGCCACCGACCGACACCGTCTCACTGCCCACGATCGTGTCGCCCGTGGCCAGGAGGGTGAGTGTTTGGTTGCCCGCCACCGTGCCTGTCTGAGACCCCACGCCGACGCTCCAGGCGTTCTCGACGGAGATTGTCTGGTTGCCGCCGACCTGCCATGTCTGACTGCCAATGACGTGGGTGTTCTCGAAGCCCACCGTTTGATTCAGCATGTCGGCGCCCACGTCGGTGGTCTTGCCAAACCCGGCGTTCCACACCATGT
>CAYLJT010000084.1:0-15316 GCA_964383995.1 uncultured Polyangiaceae bacterium | reverse complement strand
TTCTTGAAGTTGCGCGGCTCCTTGCCGTCGTCGCTCTTGACCGCAAACTCCACCGCTTCGATGCGCCGGAAATACTCGTCGCTCAGCGGCAACATGGCGCTCGGCAGGTTGATCGGCTCGCGATCGAGGAAGGTGCCGAGCTTGCCGATCAAAGAGCCGATGACGTCGATGGCCTCGATGCGCAGCTCGGCCGTTTTGCCGTGCACGAACTCGCGCAATTCGGGGCTGACGACGGTGAACACGAGCAAGGCGCCTTCGCGGGCCGCGCGCTCCAAGATGGGCAGCGCGACCTCCTTGGTGCGCACCCGCGTGTGGAGCCGAATCTGCGCTCCGGCCTGGGGAAATTGCAGGAGCGCCGCGCGCACGACCTTCTCCGCGGTCTCCCCCGTCGAGTCACTCAGCACATCAATGTAGCGGGGTGTTGGCATGGTTATCCGAAGAGCTTTTTCAGCTTCTCCATGAAGGTCGCTTGCTGCGGCTGCACGTCTTCTCCGAGGGACTTCGCGAGATCGATGAGCAGCGTCTTTTGGTGCTCGGAGAGCTGCGTCGGCACCTCGACGACGATCTCGACGAGCTGGTCGCCGCGCCCGCTGCGAACCCGATGGGGGATGCCCTTGCCGCGCACGCGCAACACCGTGTTGGGCTGCGTTCCCGGGGGAATGCGCAACACCCCCTTGCCCTCGAGGGTGGGCACCTCGACCTCACCACCGAGAGCGGCCGTCGGAAATGTGATGGGCATCGAGCACACGAGGTCATCGCCGACGCGACGGAAGAACGGGTGCTCTTCGACGCGGATGACAAGCTCCAAATCGCCGGGACCGCGGCCATTTCGCGTGGCGTGACCGACCCCTTGCACGAGGCGCGTGGCGCCGTTCTCGACGCCCGCGGGGATGGTGACTTCGAGGGTCTTGGACTTCGAGACCACGCCTCCACCGCGGCAATCGGTACACGGATCGCTGATCAAGCTGCCCTTGCCCGCACAGCGCGGGCAGGGCCGCTCCATCGCGAACGGCAGCAGACCTTGCTCGATGCGGATGCGCCCGCGCCCCGCGCAGGCGGAGCAGCGTTCGGGGCGCGAGCCGGGCGCAGCACCGGAGCCTGCGCAGGTGGTGCAGGGCTCGTTGCGATCGTAGGTGACGTCTTTGGTGACGCCGAACGCGGCCTCTTCGAAGGTGATCCGAAGCTCTTTTTGCAGCGCGGCGCGGCCCCCCGTCTTGAAACCGAGGGCGCCGAGCAGGTCGCCGAACACGCCATCGATGTTCAGCTCGGACATGTCGAAGGGCATGCCGCCTTGGAACGGGCTCGCCCCACCGCCGCCGCCACCGCCGGGATCGAACGCCGCCGCGCCGAAGCGGTCGAAGGCTGCGCGACGCTGCGGATCGCTCAGGATTTGGTACGCGGCGTTGACCTGCTTGAAGCGCTCGTGGGCCCCGTCATCGCCCGGGTTGCGGTCGGGATGATGCTTAGCCGCGAGCTTTCGAAAAGCCGCTTTGATGTCGTCTTGGGTCGCGGATCGATCGACCCCGAGGACCTCGTACGGATCACGCACGGCGCTCGGATAGCACCATTACAGGGCACCGCCTAGCATCGCGTCCCAACGCAAGGGGCGCTCCGGGCGCGGCTCCTTCGCCAGGCGGATCACGAGGCTCGCCATGCGCTCGACGGTCCACGCAAAGTGCTCTTCGCCGAGCGAAGAAATGTCGAAATCCGGCGCGGAGTTCATGAAATCGATGGCGTAGAGCTTGTCCCCCGCAACCGCCAGCTCGACCGTGTTCATGTCGTAGCCGAGGGCGCGACAGATCTTGCGGGCGTCTTCGGCGGCGCGCGCCTCGAGCGCGGGCGTGAGCTTCGGCATCGACTCGGCCGCCATACGGTAGCGATCGAAGTGGCTTTGCCGCGGATCCCAGGGCGCGACGCGCACCTCTTCTTGACCGATGACGATGCAGCGGACGTATTGGCTCCACTCGATGCCCTCCTGCAAAATCATCGTCTTTTGCCCGGTGCGATCGTAGGCCTTGAACAGCTCTTCCAGGGAGCCGATGCGGTACACATCGCGAAAGCCGCCGCCCCAGTGGGGCTTCAGATACATGGGAAAACCAAGGTCTTTGACGATGTTTTCCCAAGCGATGGGGTAGCGCAGGTTGCGCAGCGAGCCGCTCGTGATGTCGTCGCCGTAGTCCTTCGAGGGCAGGACATAGGTCTTGGGAACGGCCACGCCGAGGCGCGCCGCAAGGGCGGCGTTGAAGAACTTGTCGTCGGCGATGCGGAAGAACGGGTTGTTGATGACGCGCGCGCCGAACAGCGCCGCGTGCTTCAAAACCGGCTGATAACAAGGGACTTCGTGGGAGATGCGATCGACGAGCACGTCGTAGGCGAGGGGCGCGTCGATGCTCACGGCGTCGAACGTCGCGAGCTCCGCCACCACGTCTTGATCGCGACGGGCGACCTCCGCGATCAGGGCTTCGGGGAACGAACGCTCACGTCCGACGAGGATTCCAACGCGCTGGGGCATCTTCGCGGTTTCGAAGAGGCCCGGCCTCGCGTCAAGGGCGGTCGCGCAGCTCGCGCTTCAACACCTTGCCCGTCGGATTGCGCGGCATCGCGTCGAGCAGCACCACCTCGCGCGGCACCTTCGCGCTGGCGAGCCCCTTGCGACAGTACAAAACCAGCTCTTCGGGCGCGGTTTGCGCGCCCTTTCGCAGCACCACGAAGGCCCGCACGCGCTCACCCCATTCGGCATCGGGCACGCCCACCACGGCGCTCTCCAACACCGCCGGGTGCAAGTCGAGGAAGGCCTCGACCTCGGCCGGGTACACGTTCACGCCGCCCGTGATGATCATGTCGCGCTTGCGACCTTCGAGGTGATAACAGCCGCGTGCGTCGATGCGCGCGAGGTCGCCTACCGAGAAATAACCGTCGCGCATCGAGGCCTCGGTGGCCCCGCCATCGGCGTGATAACCCTCCACGAGCATCGGGCTACGCGCGTAGAGCTCGCCCACTTCGCCAGGCTTGGCCAAGCTCCCGTCTTCCTTCAAAAGGCGCACGGAAAAGCCTGGGATCACGCGGCCGATCGTGCCTGGCGACAAACGCAAATCGGAGGGCCCCGCCAACGTGACGACGCCCGTCTCGGTGGCCCCATAGAAGTTGTAGAGTGTGTCGCCGAAGGAGCGCAGCACGGCCCGCGCGAGGGGCGCAGAGAGCGGCGCGCCACCCGAAAAAATGGCTCGAATCGAAGAGGTCTTGCGTTGTCTGAGACGTTCTTCGCCAAGCTCCACGAGGCGATAGAGCATGGTCGGGACGAGGGCCGTCGTGGTGACCTCGTAGCGCTCCACGGCATCGAGGAACGTCTCGGGGCGAAACTCGTCGAGCAGCACCACGCGCGCGCCCATGATGTAAGAAAAGGCCACGAAACCAAACGCGGTCGCGTGGTAGAGCGGGCAGGCCGCGAGGTGCACGTCGCCCGGGGCGAGCGGGGTTTCACCCAAGAACGAGAACGCGCCGGTGATCGCGTCTTTCGGAAAACGGCGCACCGCGCCTTTGGGCTTGCCTGTGGTCCCCGAGGTGTAGGTAACCACGGCGCCTTCGTCGCTGAGATCGGGGGCCTCGCCCGCGGCGTCGGAGATCAGCTCTTCGAACGTGGAAAAGCCTTCAGGAGCACCGCGCACCGCGAAGAACGCGTCGCCCAAATGCGGCAAACGCTCCCGGAGAGCGCGCGCGGTCTCCGCGATTTCAGCGTCGAAAATCACCATTTTCGCGCCCGAATGGTTGGCCAAATATTCGAGCTCGGCGACGGTCGAGCGCCACGACACCGCGACCGCCGACGCCCCCGCGCGACCCACGCCGCCCTCCAATTGGATCAGCTCGGGCCGGTTTTTCAAGGCGATCAAGACCGCCGAACGGGGACCAAGGCCGCGCCTCGCGAGGGCCACCGCGATGCGGTCCATCACGTCGTTCATCTCGAAGAACGAGTAGTTTCGATCGTGGTAGGTGAGCGCGATGCGGTGGGGGTCGTTGGCCGCGTGGAATCGAAACACGAGCGACGGCGTCTGGCGCCCCTTGGCCGACTCCCGCGCGAGCAGCCATGCGCCCTTGGGGGTGAGCCCCTTGTACAGCGCCTTTTCGTAGCTGACCCGCCCCACCGTGCGGGCCCGAAGGAGCGCCGCACGGGCCTCTTCGCGCACCAACTTCAACCGTTCGAACGCCATCGTGTAGTCCTTGAAACCAAGGTAGTCGAAAAGTTCGAGGGGCGATAAGCCGTGCTACCTTCCGCCCGTGTCCGACCGCCCGCACGAACGACGTGGTGGCCCCCGCGCGACCATTGAGCTGAGCGTTGAGTACAAACGACTCAACAGTTTCTTTGCCGACTACACCCGCAACATTTCGCGCGGAGGGACGTTCATTCGCACCGATCGTCCCCTGAGCCCCGGCACCGAGCTTTCGTTCGCGCTGGCGATACGCGGGCTCCCCGAGCCCCTGCGCCTCGCCGGCCGCGTCGCCTGGGTGGTGTTGCCCGCCGATCAAACCGAGGCGCGCCCCGCCGGGATGGGCATCGAGTTTGTTTATGCGGATGACGCCGAGCGCGCACGCGTGGAGGCGATCGTCGAGAAGCTCCTCGTCGATTCGTTCGGCGAGCACCTGTCGACACGGCTCCTCGGCAAGAAGGCCTGAGCGGTCCTGTCGTAGCCCCACCCCAGGGGCCGTGGTAATCCCACGCCATGCCGCGCGTCTTCGGGGCCCCATGGGCGCTTTTTCTCTCCGTCGCCCTCTCCCTCGGCTGCGTCTCTTCGACCGCCCCTTCCCCTCCTCCGGCGGTGGCTGAGGGACCGATCGTGCCGGCCGATGTCTCGGACACCACGTTCGCGAGCGAAGTGCACGCCCTATTGCGCGACGGGACGCCGAGCCCTGCGCGCACCTCGCGGCTGGTCGGGACCGTTCGTCGGCAGCTTGCGCACGCGGCCGAGCGCTTCGAAGCGGGCCACGATGTGCGCGCCGCAGAGACGTTTCACGGCGCGTTCGCGTTGGTCCGCCAGGGCGAAGGGCGGGCCGACATGATCGACGCGGCGGGGCAGAAGGCCATCGCGGCGATGCTCGAACGAACCAGCGCGCGAGGCGATGAGGGCCGCACCGAGGCCCTGCTGCGCATGCGTCGCGCATCCCTCGATCCGACGTCGCACGAGCTCGTCGAGGTCGATGAGCACCTCGCGAACCTGGCGCGTTGGCGCGCTGAGACCCACGCGAAAGAGACCCTGGAAGGGATCGCGTCCGACGCCGATACGGCCGTCGCGCGCGCCCTCGTCGACACCTCCGAAGCGGCCTCGCAAGCGGCGGTCGCGGGCGTCGAGCGTTGGATCGACGGCAGCCTCGAGCGGCTCACGCAGATCGTCGACAGCGGTGAGCGCCCCGAGGCGAGCGACGTCTACGCCATCGAGCGGGCGCGCCAAACGGCCGGCGTCGTGCTCGCGAGTTTGTTTCTTCGCCACGGCGATGCGGAGGGCGCGCTGCGCCGCATTTCCGAAGGGCCGGGGCGCGCCGTGGTGCGACCGACCTTCGCGTCGCGCATCGTGGAGGCCGCCGATGGTGGGGACGCCAAGGCCTGGCGCTCGCTGTCGATCGCGCTTTTGCGACGCGAGTACGCCGAGCCCAGGGACTCCTTCGCTCCCGACGAGGATCTGCTGACGCAGGCCATTTTCGGCACCGCGGTCGAGGCCTACCGGAGGGATCCGACGGACGCCGAATCGGCCACGCTCGTCGCGCGTTTGCTGCTGGATTTGGGCCTGCCCGAGGCCGCGCCGTTGGTGCTCGCCGATGCCGCCGAGAACGCCCCGCGCGCGGACGTCGTGAACCGCGCGCTCACGGTGACGGCGTTGGCCCTGACCGAGCGCGCCGAAGACGAAGACGTCGCCGCGGTGCGCGCGATCTACGGCGCCGCAGCGCGCTTGCTCGCGGTGGCGACGTCGCCCGCGCTCCGCGGCCGTGTGTCGCCCGCGCCCGCCGACCTCATGCGCATCGTCGCGCGGGTCGAGGTGCGCGCGGGCAACCTGAAAGAGGCCCGCCCGTTGTTGACCTCGCTCGCGGCCGCCCAACCCAGCGCCAGCAGCTTCACCGAGCTTGCGCAGGTCGAGCGCCAGCTCGGTGACGCGGAGGCCGCGTTGGGCTCCCTCGCGCGCGCGGCGTCGGCGCCGGACGCGTCGGTATCGCCCCTCGACATCACCGCGGGCCACCTGCTGGCGTTCGAAATTCACCGCGACGCGGGCCACGAAGGGCCCGCCGCCGACGCCCGCGATCGGGCGCTGACGACCGTGCTCGGCGCGCGCAACACGCGGGCGCCAGGGCCGTTCTTGGCCGAGACCGAGCGGTTGCTAGGCCGCGTCCTCGACACCTACGGCGATCGCCGCGGAGCCGCCCGTGCCCTGGAGCGCGCGCTGACCTTGTCCGAAGGCGATCGCGCGCGCCTCGGCAGCACGATGCTGGCCGCGATCGGCAGCGCCTTCACGCACCGCGACGTGGCCTCCGCGCGGGCGGCATTGCGTCGCGGTATCGAGGCCGACGCGCCGAGCGAAGACCTGCTCTACGGCGGTCTCTGGGTCCATCTGCTCGAAAAGTCGCTGGCCGTACCCCCGGACGGCACCGCGCAACGAGCCATCGAGGGCGTGGCCGGAGGGCGCACGTGGCCGGCGAAGCTCGCCGCGTGGGCCAACGGCAGGCTCTCGAACGCCGAGCTGGATCAACAAGCGTCGAGCCCCGCCGAGCGCGTGGAGGCCAAGTTCTATGTGGCGCTCGCGGCGCGTGGCGCGGGCGACGCGATGTCCGAGACAGCGCTGCGCGAGGTGGCGTCGAGCCCCGTCGTGGACCTGATCGAGGTGCAGCTCGCGCGGGATTTGACGGCGCAAGAAGTCCGCGGCGCACCCCCGGCCACGGCGCGCTTGCCCTGATCTTCAGCCGTCAATGAAGGTCGACGTGGTCCGCCTCGGAGCCCGACGGATCGCGCGATAGCTCGAGGGCGGCGCGCAAATGGTTCTGCGCGCGAAGGGCCCAAGGCCCGTCGACGCTACCATCGAGGTGCCTCCGAAAGGCCTCCACCGCCAAGGGGTAGCGGCCCATGCGAAACAGCACCACGCCCCGCGCGAAGCTCGACGGATAGGCCCCGTCGATGCTCGCGAAATCGTCGATTTTCCGCAGCAAAAACTGGTTTTTTTGATGGGCGAGGGCAGCTCCGTCGAGATCTTCGACGCTGCCACGCAGCGGCACGGGGTGCTGAAAAAAGAACGCGTACAGCGCTCGTTGCTCGTCGAGCGAGAGCGCGAGCGCCTCGCGCTGCGTGCCCACGATCTCGTTCCAGCGCTTCTTGAACGTCGCGCGTCGGGCGTCCTCGTCGAGCAACAGGTTTCGACAGGGCGTCCCTTCGCACCAGCCATTTCGCTCGACCATGCGCGAAAAACCACCGCCCAATTCGATAAAATCGTCGCTCCGCTCGCCCGTCGCCTCCCACCTTCGCAGGCCGGCGAGGAAGTGCTCGAGCTGGTAGGCGCGCAGGCGCAAGAGCGACTCGGCGTCGACATGGGGGCTCAACGCCGCGCGAACCACCGCGGCCTTCGCCGAGACGGCTGCGCTCTCGTCGCCCTCGTCGTCCGCGCGCCCGTAAGCGCGGATCGCCGAGCCCAGGGCCCGCACATCGACATCGAGCGGCTCCGCCTCGGCGAGCTCGGCGCGCCGGCGATCGATGGCGCGCGCCGCCGCCAGATCGGCGGGGCGAAGCGAAGGCAAAGGCAGCTCTTCGGGGGGCACCGAGCGGGGCACGACGAGGGCCGCCACGAGCCCCGCGATGCCCACCGCGACGAGGCCCGGTTGCCAGCCTTCGAGGTGCCTGCTGAACCCCTTCTTTTTCACGGGGCGGGCTTAGTGAGTGAGCCAGCCGATCGATATTCGATGGGGATCACGCGGCTGCCTCGCGCGCCTTCGAAGCGTCCGCGCACGAGGGCGCACGCCATGGCCTTCGGATGCAGCGGCGGATCGAAGCGCCCCGCGACGACGCGGCCGTTTTCGTCGAGCGTGAGCGTGTAGCTCGACGCGACGACGACGTTGGGCGGCAAGCTTGGCAGCGCGTTCTTGAGGCAGGCGTGCACCTTGGCGACCACTTCGGCGTCGGTGATCGCCGGCTCGCGCACGACCAAGGGCGCAGGCGCCTCGACCTCGGGCGCGGGCTCTGGGACCAGCGCAGGCACCACGGCGACGGGCTCCGGCGACGCCGCGTGCAGCGGGTCTTCAGCGGCCTTTTCTGGCATTGCGATCGTCCTACCGGAGCGCGCGCCGTCGAGCGAAAAGGCCCCGGCCGCCGGCGCGACGAGCAGCCAACCGGTCGTGATCCCGGTGCGACCTGCGGGGCCCACAGCAACGCTGCCGCGCGTCACGCCGACCAGCACCTCGTCGCCCTTCCGCTCCACACGAAAGACAGTGCCATGCACCGCGACGCGTGTCTGCGCGCAGTCGATGGCGAGCACCTCGTCGATGCCCCCTTCGGCGCGCGGCGAGACCTCCACGTCGACGGCCCCGCGTTCGAGCGAAAACACCGCTTTTTTGAGGGGGAATTGCGCCTTCGACAGCACGAGCCTGCCGCCCGGCGCGAGGTCCACTTGACCTCGATCGCCGAGGCGAATGCGCACGCCCTCGCTTCCGGCCTCGATCGCGTCTTGCTCATGCAACGACGCAAGGTCGACGGTCGCGCCCTCGATATGCAAGGCCGCCCGCGCGGGCGCGTCGGGCGCGGTCTCGGGGATTGACGACAGCGCAGCGAGCAGCACTGCCGCAGCGGCCAACGCAAAACCGAACGTGCTGCGCAAGCCTGGCGTGGGCCGAAACGCCTCGATCCGCTTGGGCTCACGCGCGAACGCCTCCATCACGCGGGGCTCGATGGACGCCCAATCGGGCTCCGTCGGCGCGTTGCGTCGGACCTCATCTGCCACGCGCAGCAACGCGCGAAGCTCCGTGTCTCCGTTAGGGCTCACTCCGAATCCTCCCTCGCACCATTCGGCGAGCTGACGTTGAGCTCATCGGCAAGCTCCGCGAGCGAAGGCTCGTCGCGGAGCATCGTCGCGAGCTCTTTTCGCGCATAAAAAAGCCGTGTGCGGACCGTGAGCACGGGGGCTCCCACGAGCTCACCGATGCGCAGTGCGGTGAGGCCCTCGATATCGTGCATCACAAAAACCTCGCGTTTCTTGTCGGAAATTCGATCGAGCAGCCGGTAGAGCGCGGCGGCGCGGCGGCGTTGGGCCGCCTCGTCGTCGGGGCGACCGCCGAGGGCGGGCCTGTCTTCGGACTTGTCCTCCACGAGGACGGGCCGCGAGCGGGCCGAGCGACGCGTCATCAACACCACGTTGACCGTCAGTCGGTGCAGCCACGTCGAGAGCTTCGCCTGCCCGCGAAAGTCCCCCAAGCTGCGGTGCACTTGCAGGAAGACCTCCTGCACCACGTCGTCGACGTCCCCCGCGGGACCCAGCATGCGCGCGACGATGCGAGCCACCTGGCTCCGGTGCTCCCGAAACAAGCTCGCAAATGCAACGCTATCGCCCCGTTGGGCACGACGGACGAGATCGTCGTCGGACACGGCGTCTAGCCTAATACGGCGGCGCCCCGCCGCGGGAGCCAGCCCAGGTCGATCGAAGGCCACGCGCCCCATCACGCGTTGTTGACCCCCCCATGTCCGGAGCTGGCTTTCCGGAGCAAAGGCGGGGAATGTGGCCAAAGCGGTCATCGACCCCCGTCGGGTGCCCACAGGGGTCCAGACATTCACGGGCCCCCGCCCGCGGGACCTGCAAGAAATTTGGCCCAGCCGTCGACGCGGCGCGACCGTGACGCATGCTCTTCATCGCCGCCACGGTCGCCATCGCGTTGTTCGCCTCGGACCTTGCGAACCTGTCCGCGCGGGAACGGTCCCGCCGATAGCGTTAGGACGCAGCCTTCGTCGAGCCAAACAACGCGCGAAGGTCCACGGGCTCCTGCTTCTTCTGCGAGAGCACGTGGTTTACGGCGCGCAAAATGCGGTTCTTGGTGGGGCCCGAGATGGGCTTGCCTTGCAGGGCGGCGTTGAGGGCGCGACCGGTGACGGGCCGACCACTGCGCGGCTTCTCGGCCGCCTTCCCCTCACGCTTCTTCGGATCCTCGCTCTTACGCGCCGCGCGCTGAGCGAGCCGAATGGCCCGATCCTCGGGGCGAAGCCGCTCGAGCTCGGCGGAAGCGGCCGAAACGCGGCGAAGGTCGATCTTCTTTTCTTTTACGAAGTCTTCAAACGTGGAGCCCATCAGCGAACCTATCCTCAGCGAAAGGGGCGCGGAGGCTATCACGGCCCTTTCCAACATGCACCGTCGTTGTGGCTTCGGCGGGACCCGGATAACTTTTCATCCCATGCACCAAATCGAGGCGCTCGATGAGGCCCGCGCCTACGTTCAATCGCAAGCGGGTCTCGTTCCTGAGGTGGGTGTCGTGCTGGGCTCCGGCCTCGGAGCCTGGGCCGACGGCCTCGCTGACCTGATCAAGCTTCCGTACGCGACGATCCCCCACATGCCGTCTTCCACCGTCGTCGGACACGCGGGCAACCTGTGCCTCGGCCGCGCGGGGGATACCGCAGTCGTGTGCCTTCAAGGACGCGTCCATCTGTACGAGGGGCATCCTCCCGCGCGCGTGGTGTTTGCGGTGCGTCTCCTCGCGCGGCTCGGTTGCCGCGCGGTCTTGATCACCAACGCCGCGGGGGGCATCGGCGCGCTGCTCAGCCCGGGCAGCCTGATGCTCATCTCGGATCATTTGAACCTTCAGGGTCAGAGCCCCCTCATGGGACCGAACGAAGAAGCCTTCGGGCCGCGCTTCCCCGACATGAGCAACGCTTACGATCCGCTGCTGCGCACGCTCGCGCACGAAGCCGCCGCCGAAGCCAAGGTGACCCTGCACGACGGCGTGTACGCCGCGATGCTTGGGCCGAGCTACGAAACGCCGGCCGAAATTCGCATGCTACGCACGTTGGGCGCCGACGCCGTGGGCATGAGCACGGTCCCCGAAATCACCGCGCTTCGACACATGCGCGTCCCCGCCGCCGCCATCTCGTGCATCACCAACTTGGCGGCGGGCATCGGCAGCGCCGAGCTCGACCACGCCGAAGTCGAGGCCACGGCGCGGGGCGTGCGCGAGGCCTTCGTGCGCTTGCTCTCGGGCTGGGTGCGCCGCACCGGCGCCACCCTGCGCGCGAAGACGGACGGGGCCTCCGCGTGAGCCAACCGGCCATCGATTGGGACGCCCTCGACGCGGCGGCGACGGCGGTTCGCGCGCGAGCCCACGCGCCCTACTCGCACTACTTCGTGGGCGCCGCGGTGCTCACCGCCTCGGGCCGCATTTTCGCGGGCTGCAACATCGAAAACGCCTCCTACGGCCTGGCCCTGTGCGCGGAGCGCTCGGCCATTGCGCAAATGGTCTCCGCGGGCGAGCACACCCCGGTCGCCCTGACGGTGGTCACTCAGGGACCCATCCCCGCGTCGCCCTGCGGCATGTGTCGCCAGGTTTTGGCCGAATTTGCCGACGATTTGCCGATCCGTCTGCTCGTCGACGGGGACCCGAGCAAAACGGACGGCACCACCCTCGCCGAGCTCTTGCCAAGGGCCTTCCGCGCCAGCGCCCTTATCGGCTGATTTCGCGAAGCAAGGCCGAAACGTTGACGGCGTCGCCGCGAGCGCGGACAACGTAGATATGCGCGTGCGCGGTATCGCCCCCCCGTGGGTCCTCGCAGGAGCCTCCCTCGTCGGCTCTTTCGTCGCCATTTCCTGCGGGGATCCCTTTACCTCCCCGCCGACGCAAGCCGGCTCCGGGGGCGGGGGCAGCACGACCACCAGCGGGGGAAACGGCCCGGGCGGCCGAGGCGGAGGTGGGGAAGCTCCGAGCTGCGAGCCCATGAGCACGGAGACCTGCTACGACGGCCCCGCCGACACCGAGGGGGTGGGCGTCTGCCAATCAGGACTACGCACTTGTCTGGAAGATGGCAGTGGGTTCGGCCCGTGTACAGACCAGATCCTCCCTTCCATCGAGCTTTGTGGCGACGAGCTCGACCAGAGCTGTGACGGCGACCGTTGCCCTGGCCTCGCGTGGATGAGGACCTACGGAAACATCTATGGACACCGCGCCAAGGGCGTGGCCGTGGACGCCTCGAATGGCATTTACGTCACGGGCGCCTTCCGCGGTGTCGTCAACTACGGCAAGGGAAACCTCGACGGGGGGACCGGCCTTGACATCTTCGCGCTCAAGCTGGACGGCGGTGGAAATACCCTGTGGGCGAAGACATTTGGCGCGGAGCCGGGGTCTTCGGCGGGCAACGACGTCACCCTCCTGACCGACGGTAAGGCGGCCTTCGCGGGCCAGTGCGAGGACGACTTCGGGTTTGGCGGCCCCGTGTTGGCGGACTACGGTGAAGGGGACGTCTGCTACGCTGTCCTGGACATCCTCGGAAACTACGTACGTGCCAATTTGTACGGCGACCCTGCCGCCCAAGGTGCCGACTCCATCGCCGCCCTGCCCGGCGGCGAAGTGGCGCTCGGGGGACGCTACCAGGGCAGTCTACCCTTGAGCGGCAGCATCATCTTGCCGCAGGCAGGGGACTCGGGCTTTGTGACGCGCATTGGGCCCAATTTCACGGTGTGGGGGCTGAGCATCCCGATCGAGAGCGCCGAGAGCCCGGTGCTCGTGGCCGCCAACGCCGCGGGCGAGGTCTTCGTGGCAACGTCGTTCACCAAGGACATCACAATCAACGCCGGGAGCTTCGCCAACAAGGGTGGAACCGACCTCCTGATCGCCAAGGTCGACGCCACAGGCAGCCTCGTTTGGGTCAAGACCTTTGGCGACGCACAGGACCAAAAGGCGGCTGCGATCCGGGTCAACAGCAAGGGGGAAGTGATCGTCGGCGGCAGCTACTCCGGAAGCCTCGACTTCGGCTCCGTCACGCTGACGAGCGTCGACAAACAAGACGGCTTCGTCGCGGCGCTCGACGACGCGGGCAGCGTCCTTTGGGCTAGAAACATGGGCGGTACCGAGGATCAATGGGTCTCGTCGATCGCCGTGGATCCGACGGACGCCCTGGCCATAGGCGGGCACTTCACGGGCAACCTCCAGACCGACGACCAAACGATCGCCAGCGTCGGGACCCAAGACGGCTTTGTCACGAAGCTCGGTCCCAAGGGGGCTTATCGCTTCACCTACCCCTTCCACGGGCCCGGGGAAGATCGCGTCAGCGCCCTCGCCTTCGACGCCACCGGGGGCATCATCGCGATAGGCACCTTCGAGCAGACGGTGAACTATGGCGCAGGCAACTTCGCGAGCGCGGGGGACGTCGACATGTTCGTCGCGCGGCTAGGTTTCTGACGTGCCCGTGGTAGCCATTCGCGAAGCCACGGCGGACGATGTACCGACGCTGTTGGCCCTGGTCCGCGAGCTCGCCGACTACGAAAAAGCGCCGCACTCCGCCGTGGCCACCGAAGCCGACTTCTTGCGCGAGGGCTTTGGGGCGAGCCCGGCCTTCCAGGCGTTGCTCGTGGAGGTAGACGGCAAGGTCGCGGGATTTGCCCTGTATTTCTACCACTTTTCGACGTGGCGCGGTCGACGGACCTTGTTCTTGGAAGACCTCTTCGTGCGCCCTGCCTTCCGCGGCCAGGGCGCCGGCGCGAGCCTGTTTCGCCGCCTGGCGCAGATAGCCATGCAACAGGGCTGTGCCCGCTTCGAGTGGAACGTATTGACCTGGAATGAGCCCGCCATCGCCTTCTACGAGGCGCAGGGGGCGCAACGCTTGAGCGAATGGGTGGGGATGCGGCTCGACGGCGAGGCCCTCCAGGCCGTCGCGTCGCGGGCCTGACCTTCCTACCTCCTCGGGAGCTCTTCGGTGAAGATCTCTTGGCGCGCCGCCTGGCAAATGGCCATGACCGCCGGGTGCCGGATCCGGCGCTCGATCGACACCGCGTAGAAGCGCTCTCGCACCTCGGCAAGGCGACCCAGGAGCGGCACGTCAAACTGCTTCATTACGGCCTCCTCGATGGCCGTAGGCGCGGTGAACAGGCCTCCTCCCTCGGCGCCGAACACCTTGAGCAAAGCGCTGTCGTCGAACTCGGCCGCCACCACCGGTCGCAGCCCCCGGGCGTCGAAATAGCTCTCCAGGTTTCGGCGCAGGGCAGACGTCGACGTGGGCAGGAGCATGGGGGCGCCGTCGAGGGACCCTGGAAAGCCCTTCTTGTACCGCGCCACGAGCGCCTTGCTACCAAACACGCTGACACCGCACTCGCCGAGCAGGTGATTGTACGCGCGGACCGAGCTGCCGGGTGGCAGAGGGCAATCGGAGATCACCACGTCGAGCTCGTGGGAGGCGAGCTCGGCCCACAGCCGTTCGGCCTTGTCTTCGCGGCAAACCATGTGGACCTTGACGGGACCCGACCACACCGGATCGAGGATGCGCTTGGCGATCAGCTTGGGGACCACGTCGTCGATGCCGACCACGAGCCGGGTGGCACGGCCGGTGGGCCTTTGTTTCACGGCATCGATGAGCTCGCGACCCAGCGAGAAGATGTCGTCCGCATAGCGGTAGACGACCTTCCCGACCTCCGTCAGCACGAGCCCCCGACCTTGCTTGGCGAAGAGCTTCTCGCCCAAGGTCTCTTCCAGCGCCTTGACCTGAGCGCTGACCGTGGGGTGCGACAGGCGCAGTTTGGCAGCGGCTTTGGCGACCCCGCCTTCCTTGGCGACGAGCCAAAAGTACAGCAAATGGTGATAGTTGAGCCACTCCATGCTCGGGGTATATGTAGTAAAAACCTTCACGACAAGCAGAAACTTTCTTTCTTGCCGACGTGAGGAAGGGTCCTATGCTGGGAGGTCGAAGAACTCGACCCAGGAGATGCGACCCCGATGACCGACCTCGACAGCATAGGCAGCCCCACCCTTTGGATAGGCTTTGTCCTCTTCGTGATCGCCATGCTCGCCGTGGACCTCGGCGTTTTCCATCGAAAGTCCCACGCCGTCGGTATCCGCGAGGCGCTCGTGTGGAGCGGCGTCTGGATCTCCCTGGCGCTGCTCTTCAACGCCGGGGTTTGGTGGATGTTCGGCGCCGAGCGCGGCCTCGAATTTCTAACGGGCTATCTCATCGAGAAGTCCCTGTCGGTCGACAACATCTTCGTGTTCGTCATCATCTTCTCGGCCCTGGGCATCCCTGCGCTCTACCAGCACAGGGTGCTGTTTTGGGGCATCATTACAGCGCTCGTCCTGCGCGCCGGGATGATCTTCGGCGGCACAGCCCTGTTGGCCCGCT
>CAYLJT010000083.1:0-15427 GCA_964383995.1 uncultured Polyangiaceae bacterium | reverse complement strand
CCTATACCCGGTTTCGGGTTATGCGGGGTGTCCACAAAATCGGGGGAAGTCCACCTCGGGCGACTGGTGGCTCAAGTACGACAACACCTGGGTGGGCTACTATCCTCGAAGCAAGTTCGACGCGAACGGTCTGAAAGACAACGCGAGCTACATTGACTTCGGCGGCGAAATCATCGACAACGCTGGCGGTGGCCACACGGCGACCGACATGGGCAGCGGCGCCTTCTCCTACCTCGGCTGGCAGCAAGCGGCCTACCAACGCAACATCCTTTACGTCGACACCAGCAACTACTACCAGACCCCAAGCCTGACGACGTCGTACACCGATTACTGGTGCTACGATCTCACCCAATACACCGGTGGAACCTGGGGTAAGTACTTTTACTTCGGCGGCTCCGGCTACAATACAGAGTGTCAGTGATGCTATCTTTTCCCGAGCGGTTCGTCTGTCAAGCGGCCGTCGCCCTGACGGCGGCCGCGCTCGCGGGATGCGCGAGCCAAGGTCCTTCTCAAGCGGTTGATCCGGCACGGGACACGGGCGGCGCGCAGGTCCAAAACAACGCGGTCCCCGGCGTGGCGCAGGGGGACGCTTGCATGGTCGAGGGGCAGGGTTCCACCGACTTCGAGGACGCGAGGCTCGGCGCCCGCTCGTGCTGTGCCGGGCTTCAAAAGGTGTACCGAACCGAGGCATCCCCCGCGGGGGCGTGTCTCGCCTCCAAAGGTGGTCGCTACACCTGCTGCCGGGACGCCGACTGCGGTCATCCCGGAAGTTGTCCATGACACAGTGGCTATGGCCACGACACGGGCGATAGCCGGCCAGCGCCGAAGGTGGGCCCCGGGAGCGCTGCTTCCCGGGGCCGCGCCCTGGAAGAACGCCCTTGCCAACGCGGCCTGGCTCGCACTATCCTCTCACCCTTGACATCTACCCCAAACGACTTTGGGTCCACGCTCCTCGTGCAGCCCGTGCGGTTTGGTGGGCCGGGACCGGTCGACGCCATTCGCGCGGCCTTGGCTTGGTCCGTGGGGCTCGATCCTGGCCAGATCGAGGTCACCTCGAATCCATCGGCGCCTTACCGCCGTGTCGTCGTCAGCGCGGGGATGGCTTTCGCCAGCGACTACGTCAACAGCCCTCGCTTTCAACCCTTGAGAGACCTCTTCGTGCGCTGTGCTGAAACAGGGACGGTCGTCATGGGTATCTGCCTTGGAGGGATGCTCGCGACGCTGTTTCAAGGCGGGGCGGAGGTGCGGTCCGAAGGACCCCAGGTGGGGATGCTTGCGGTGGATCTTACCTCCGCTGGAAGGCAGCACCCGTTGTTCGCGGGCGTTCCAGACACCTTCTTGGCGGCTCGTTTCTTCAGCTCCTACGCCGTGCCTGCCGACGCGGGCACCGTGCTAGCGGTCGATCAGCAAAAAAGGCCTGTTGCTAGCGCCGACGGTCCGTTCTTGTCGTTGTCTTTTCATCCGGAGGCGTGCGTCGGCGAATGGCTTCCAACCCTGCCCGAGGCCTACCGAAAAGAGTTCGCCGCCGTCAAGAACGACGAGTTTCGCGTGCTCCACAGGCGCATCCTGGCAAACTTCATGGCTCTTTAGCTAGCCGTCGGGTTTGGCTCACCCCGCTTCCACCGACGTGTCCACCGGCTCCAACGTATCCGGATCCAGCCCAAACAACCGTCGATAGCGCTCTCGCGCCGTCGCCACGAAGAAGACGTTCTCGCTGACGAACGACAACGTGCCAGCACGCACCTTGGCCCATTCCGCGCGCTCCCTTCTGGCGACGTAGGCAGACGTACCCCCCTCGTCGGGCTCCGATGCGCAGTCCTGAAGGTGCTCGGCAAGGTAGGCGTCGTGGGCATCGGCCCACGCGATGAGCTCCTCGGGCGCCTGGGCGCGTGTCTCGGACACCAGCGCCTCCAAGGCCGCCGTCGCGGCGCTGTGCTCCCGGTTGGCTTGCGCGAAGGCCGCCTTCATTTCGGCGCTCTCTTGCGATGTCGCGTGCTGCGCGCCCCAACGCTCCCACATGTCGTAGTTGAGCTGGACATTGCCGGCTTTGCGGATGCGCGCGAGCAGGGTTTCGAGCTCGCGCACGCGGGCGGTCGGGGGTGGCATGCGGGCAGGATACATGGCCCCGTGCGGGCTCGCGAGAGACATCGTCTCGTTCCGATCCTACACCTGACGAAAGGCATCCTACGTGGGTCGGCGAACTGGCACCCCATGGCAGGTCTCCGAAGCGACGGCAAGACGCTCCGCGCCACGCTGTAGATTTCGTTGTCGTTCCTTCCCTATAATGCCAACGTGCCGAAGGACATGGAGCGCGAGCACGGCGACCGCCACCACGGCGTGACCATCACGCTGGGCAGCGATCGTCAGGGATTGCCGCGGTCCACTGGGGTCCCCGACGACCTGCGGGCGGCCGCGCGCCGCCGCTTGGGCTGGGTGGCCCTCCTTTTCGCCTTCGTCTTCGGAGGGTTCGTGCTGCTCGCGTTGGCGTTGCAGCTCGCGGGGGGCTCCGATCGCGTCGGTGTTGTCGACGCGGCAGCGGCCGCGCTCAGCGCAGCTCTCTTTCTGCTGACGCGCTCTCGCGCGAGCGATCGAACCGTCACGTGGGCTGGCCTGGCCTTCCTGGCGCTCACGGTCAGCTTGATCAACTTCGGGAATGGCGTGTCCGTGTGGACGGCGCATGGTCATCTACCCACGGTGACCTTCGGAAGCATCCTCATCGTCGCGGTCCCGTTGATCGTCCCCACAACGCCCATGAGGACCTTCGTCGCCGTCGCAGTCGCCGCGCTCAGCGCGCCTTCCTCCGCGTGGGCCCTCGCGCGTTGGAAGGGTGCAGCGGTCGTCCCCCACGACTACGTCCTGGTGTCGGTGGTGCCTCTGGTGTCCGCCGTCATCGCCGTCTTCGGGGCCCGGATCGTCCACGGCATGACCATGCAGGTTGCCGAAGCGAGGCGGCTCGGAGCCTACCGGCTGGTCGAGTGTATCGGGCGCGGCGGCATGGGCGAGGTGTGGAGGAGCGAACATGCTTTGCTCGCGCGACCGGCGGCCATCAAGCTGATCCGTACCTCCGAACGCGCCGCCACCGAGAATGCCATTCGCCGCTTCGAGCGCGAGGCCCAGGTTACGGCCAGTCTGTGCTCCCCGCACACCATTCAGCTTTACGACTTCGGCGTCGCCCTGGATGGAACCATCTATTACGTCATGGAGCTTCTCCACGGCACCGACCTCGACAAGCTCGTACGAAAGTACGGCCCCCAGCCCGCTGCTCGCGTCGTCTACATCTTGCGGCAGATGTGCCACTCCTTGAACGAGGCGCACGTCGCGGGCCTCGTCCACCGCGACATCAAGCCGGCCAACACCTTCCTCTGTCGCTACGGTCAGGACGAAGACTTTGTCAAGGTGCTCGACTTCGGCCTCGTCACCTTGCAACCACGTTCGAAGGTCCCCCAGGCCGATTCGCTCACGACGGCCAATTCGGTGCAGGGGACGCCCGCGTTCATGGCGCCCGAAGCCGTGCTCGATCCGAGTCAGGTCGGCGCGCCAGCCGACATCTACGCCCTCGGGTGTGTGGCGTTCTGGCTGCTTGCAGGTCGCAATGTGTTCGAGGCGGACAGCCTGATCGGCGTGTTTACAGCCCATGTCCACGAGCCACCGCCGCGACCGTCGTCGCTCGCTGTCGATGTTCCTGCCGACCTCGAAGACTTGGTGATGGAATGTCTAGCGAAGCGCAGCGAGGACCGCCCGGCGTCCGTCGCCGCGCTCGACGAGCGCTTGGCAAGGATCGCGGAGGCGACCCCGTGGGAACCGCGCCGCGCGCTTTTGAGCTCCTGACCCGCGTTGGCGCCTTCAGGTCAGGTCAAAGATCGCTCGCTTCGATCCGACGGTTCTGTTGCCGTCCTTCTTCGGTGTCGTTGAGCGCGATGGGTTGCTCGTCGCCGTAGCCCACGGCCTCGATGCGGTCGGCGGCGATGCCCTTGGAGATCAGGTAGTCGCGGCAGGCCTTGGCGCGCTGCTCGGAGAGCAGCTTGTTGGCCGCCTTCTTTCCGACGTTGTCGGTGTGCCCGGCAATCTGGATACGGGCCTTCTTCTTGTGCATCATGTAGGTGACCACGCGGTCGAGCTGCGGGTAAGACTCGGGGCGGATCGTCGCCTTGTTGGTGTCGAAGTTGACGCCGTCCAGGATCACGTGGTCGGGCCCCGCGTCGGCGGCCCTGCCCTTGCGCTCGTAGCGCAGGGTAAGCTTGATGGTTTGCCTGGGCTCGTCCGAGACATCGAAGCTCGCCGAGATGTCCTTTCTACCCAAGCTCAGGTAGACCACGTCGTACTTCTTTCCGACCGGGACCAGCACCTCCGCGTAGCCCACCGCGTCGGTCTCCTCGGTGTAGTAGGTCTTGCCGTCGGGCCCGGTCAACGTGACCACGATCCCCTCGATCGGGCCCTTCGTCTTGTCGACCACCACGAACTTCAGCAGGGCTTCCGTTTTGGTCGGGGCAAGCTTGGAGTCTTTGACGCCGTGCGTGTCTTTGGCGGTGTGCGTGTCGACCGTGGTGAACTGCGGGCCCGCGTCTGCGGCGGGCGCGGGCGCGCTCGCCGCGGTGTCGCTCGCCGCGCTGGGCTCGGATGTCGTCGCAGGGGACGCTGTGGGGGCCTGCGCCTCGGTTGCGGGGGCGGGCGTTGCAGCGGGCGGGGGCGCGGAACCGCAGGCGACGAGGCTCAACGCGAACAGGGCGATCGGGTAGCGCATGGCATCTCCTAGATTCGGCGTCAGGTTGCGGTAGCGGCTCGAAAAAGGCAAGGGCGCGCTGCCTTCGAGGACGGGGCCCCAGCTCTTCGAGCTTCAAGGTGTGGGTCGCAGCGGCTCGGCGCAAACAAGACAGTTAGACTGTCGAGTCGACACTCAAATAGTTTTTCACAAAGCTCGGCCGCCCGCTCTACCTGTTCAGAAGGCGGAAGGCAGGGGCCAGGGTGGCACCCACCGTCGATTCGCCCGGAGACGACCATGAACGCTTCGAACACCGCACGCTTTGCCTTCGCCGCCACGCTCGTCTCGTTGACCGCCGGCTGCGCCGTCGATGCGGGCAGCGACGAAGCGTCCCTGAACGACGTGCAAGAGGCTGAGGCCGCGCTCTATGAGCGGCCTGTGAACGACGCACCGACCTTCTCGTCGGACCCCGGTCGCGAGCAACTGAATGACGCGCTCGACGACGTCGCCTCCCAACCGGGCATCGCCAACGGCTTCGAGCCCGAGCGACAATGCCGCTATCAAAAGGGCTCCGGGCTGCCGTTGTGCGCGCCGGCTGGCCACGAAGGCTCGGCCCCGAAGGGCTTCGAAGGAGCTTGGCTCTCCGAGTCGTGCGATGGCAGGACCTACCCGCGCGTGGTCGTCATCCAGCGCGAGGGGACGTTCACGGCCGAGGACCAGGTGTCTCCCTGCCCCGCGAAGGAGATCTGCGTGTGGTCGGGCATCGTGGACCGCGCCGGCTCCTGGACCTGGGATGACGGCAAGGTCAACCTGACCGTCACGGTCGTCTCGCAGGCGCAGTTTGACACCGGAAACTTCCCCGCGGACCTTACCTTGGAGCCAGAGACCGGTGCCCTGGTCGAGACGATGGACGGCTCCTACTGCCCCTACAAGCGCATGGAGAACTGACCGCGGGCTCGGGGGCGTTGACCGACCCCCGGGGAGCCTAGCGGTCCACGCGAAACCGCAGAATCTCCCCGCTCGCGTCGGTTACGACGACCAGGCGCTCCGCCGATTCGAAGCCCAACCCCTCGGGCTTGGAGCGCTTGTCCAGCACCGCGCCAAGGTCGGACTCGCCCACCACCTGGAGCCCGTCGGGCTCGAGGTTCCAGGTGGCCTCCACGACGCGCAGCGACGCCGCCGACAGCAAGAACAGGTGACCGGTTTGCGGGCACACCGCGATGTCTGAGACATTGTCCAACAGCTTCGCCGCCTTCCCGTCCAGCTTGGTGAAGGCCCGCTCACGGAGATCGGGGAGGCCAAAGAGCACGAGAGCGCGGGGCTTGTCTTGGTGTGCCACGAGGAGCCCTCCGACGCCGCCGAACGCCTGCTCGTTGGACAGGTAGGCCAGCCCTTCCCAGCCGCGGTTCTTGTCCTTCCCGGGTCGCGGCAAGATACCCAACATCCGCGGCGGAGATAGCTGGACGGTGCCTTCCTCGCGCAGCACGTCGAAGGCGTAGAGCTCGCCTTTGTCCTCGGAGAGCGCGTAGGCCGTCGCGCCGTCGTCGCTCACGCACAGGCTCTCCAGATCGCCAAGGCCGCGCGCGTCGTGCGGGCCACGGAGCAGGCGCACCTTGCCATCGGGCGACAACAACATGACGCCCCGATCGTCGTGCGCCAGGAGCGCGAAGCCCCCGCCCAGCGGCGCTACCGCGCTGATGTCCTTGTCGTCCCTCTTGGGCAGGGGGTGGCGCTCCAGGAGGGTCAGACGCGCGGCGTTCATGGCCTACCCGCCCGGGTCAACGCGTGGGCGAGGCCCCGCACGCTCGGGGACCTTGCGGCATCGGCGAGCGCCACGATGCGGCCCCTCGCGCGCTTGCCGCTGACGACCGACGCCATGGCAAGCAAGGCACGGGTCACAAGCTCGTCTTGCTCTCCCGCCTCGCTCAGCGGCTCGATCAACTTCGCGAGGGCCTCGACGGCCTTGCTTAGCTGGGACCCATAGACGGCATGGGAGGTATCGATACCTTCCCTCGCGCAGCGCTCGAGGCAGCTTACCGTCGCGAGCAGCGGCGAGGACTCCGGGGTTTCCCAGAGTCCCACGGCACCTTGCCTAGCGAACAGGGCGCCGATTTCCTCGGGCGCGACCGCGCCGGAGACGGCCTCCCGAGCCGGCACGGAGGTGGAGACGTCGTCTTCCAGGCTGTCGGCGGCGGCTCCTTCCGCGAAGGGGTTCGGCACGTGGCCCAGGCCGAAGGCCTTCTTGGCGCGCTCGAAAAAGGCGGCTGCGCCCTTGCCACCTGCCATCGAACCTGTACCCGCCGGGGCCGCAGGGGCAGCATGCATGCGTGGCGGCGGGGGAGGCGGCGAACCGAAAGCGGGCGATGGAGGCGGCGGCGCGAAGGCCGCGGGTGGAGGAGGTGAGCCCTGGGAGAAAGGCATGGGCGCGGCGACCCGGGGCGCCATCGCCATCGGGAAGGGCGCAGGAGGAGCTGCCATGGCGAAGCGCGTGCTTCCCACCGAGCGGGCGATCCCGGCGCTGCCTTCCAGCGACGAGCCGGTCATCGCCCAGCCCGCGGGCGCGTTCACCGGCACCGCGCGTGTCTCGGGCATGCCGTGGGAGCGACGGTCCCCCGTGCGCTTTTCGACGAGCACGAACGACGCGTATTTCGAGGCTATTTTGTGCCGCACGCAGAGATCGACGATGCGCTTTTTGTGGCTGTCGGCGCGCCGGCCCAGGCTGCTTGGATCCACCTCTTCCAGGTCTTTCACGCGGCTCCCCGCCCACAGGGAAGGCAAGGTCGGCCGCGCGGCGTCGGCGGCAAGATCGAGGGGCACCTCCAAGAAGAAGCGTTCCCCGGCCATCGTACCCCGGATCTCGAGCTTACCCATGCCCGACGTCTCGTACCGACCGTACAGGCTCCACGGCTCACCGTCGACCAGCGCCGGTGGATCGGATGGGGCCACTTCGCCCGCGTCGACGCCCGTCCATTGCAGTGTGACGTCGTCGACCCGCGGCGCCGTCGCCCGTGCAAACTGCGCGGTGACCTTCTCGTCGATGCGCTCGCCGGGGTGGATCAGCTCGACAGCGCCCTTGGTGCGCTTGGCGAGATCGCGCAGCAACAGGTCGCTGACGTTCGTGCCGATGCCGAAGGTGTACATCCTCGTGCCCACTGCCTGGCGTGTGACCTCGGTCAAGATCTGATCTTCGTTCCCCACCTGACCGTCGGTCAAGAGGACGACCAGACGGTCTTGCTTTCTACCTACCAAGAGCTTCGTTGCGGCCAGGAGCGGCTCCAAGATCTCCGTCCCGCCGGACGCCACGAGCGCGTCGACATACGCGTCGGCTTGGCGCAGGGTGGTTGGGGTAAAGGGGAGCAGGTCGCTGCTGTCGGCGTGCCCCCGCGACGCTTGCTTGGAGAAGTGGGAGAAGGTCGTGTTGAACGGCAAGATATCGAACAGATCGCCCTCGGAAAGGTGTCGCAGACAGAGGTGCAACGCACGTTTGGCTTGTTCGATGGAAGCACCTTCCATCGAGCCCGAGACGTCCACCACGAACACCACGGCGCGCCCCCCTGCCTTGCGCTTGGCCTCGTAGAAGTCGGGCACCAAGGTCAGGGCGAAGGTGCCCTGTTCGCCGCCGCGCTTGTCGCAGACAACGCCCACGGCGACGCCGGGCGCTCCCTCGGCCACGAGCACGAGATCCCGATCCAAGGCCACCTCCTTCGCCGCGAAGCGGACCCGCTGGCGGAGCTCCCCGGCGTCCGAGACAACGACGGCATGGGAGGGGCTCTCGATGGTCAGCTTGCGGCCTAGGTCGAACACGACGTCCAGGGTCAGACCGTAGTCCACGTCAGCTATCTTCGGGGAGATGCGGTCGGCGTCCGGCACGCTCGTCGTGGGGCTCGCCGCGCCGTGGGCCGTGCGATCGCCGGCGGGAGCTCCGGGGATGTAGCGCGGCGCGACCAGCGTCGGGATCATCAGGCGCAAGGCCCCCTCGTCGGCGCTGACCCGCTGCAGGAAGGTGACCTCCACGACGGTCTCCTCGCCGGGCAGGAGGTTGCCGACGCTCGCCGTGAACACGTTACGGCGCTCCTGTTCGAGCAAGGCGGCGCCGTGCCCCGTGGCGATGGCGTCGTCGTAGGCCGCGAACGCCTCCTCGCGCTCCTTGACCTCCGCCTCGATCCGGCGACCGTCACACTCCATGGCAAAACCGACCAGGGTCGCGTCGCTGGGGGTAGGGAAGGTGTAGATGGCCTCGATGGGCTTGGGCTCTTGGTTCTTGTAGCGTTGGCGGAGCACGATGCGGGCGTGGGCGCCCAAGACCTCGCCCTGGATGGCCACGCCGAGCAGCGGAATCGGCGCGCCGCTCGCGGCCTTCAGGCAGGCACCACCGACCAGCCAGGGGTCGGAGGCGGGGCCTAGCGCACCGCCACAAACACGACAGCGAGGCGGGGTACCGTGGGTTCCACAATGAGGGCAGTACATCGCGGCGGGGAGCGTCATCGGCCATGATCCTTGGTTTCGGGCGTGGGGTAGCGATGCAAGATGTCGCGGACAAGGGGACGGGATGTCTCGGGCAGGTCGCCCCGCACCCAGAGCTCGACCCCCGGGGCCAGGCGGTACACCTCGGCCACCGCAACGGGGCCCCCGGCGCGCGCGTTGCCGAGCGGGGGCGCCGCGGGCGCGCTGCGCATGGCCTTGCCATCGTCTCGCGTGCCGACGCGGGCGAGCTCGCTGTCGGGTAGGTTGGCGAGGCGGACCTGAATTTCGTCGAGGGGCAGGTGGGCCGCCTGCAGCCGCTTGATGGCCTGCAGCCGGAGCAGGTGCGCTTCGCTGTAAGCCGTGTCCTTTCCACGGAAATCCGGCGCTGGAAGCAGCCCCCGCTGCACATAATAGCGGACCGTGCGCGGGGAGACCCCGGCCGCGGCGGCCAGCTCTTCGAGCTTGAAGGTGCGAGTCACGGGAGCTAGCCTAAAACGAGACAGTGGCACTGTCAAGTAGACACTTCGTCTTTTTGTCGCGCTGCGGCGCGCTCCCGCGGCAGACAAGAGACGCGCCGCCGGGCCCGGCGGGCCTTGCGCCCTTGGCCGGGCTCACGTAGTGGTCCTGCCCTGCCTATCCGACGGATCTCGCCCATGCCCACTCTCACCGCGCAAATAGCAGTTTCCCGCGCGGCCGCCGCGGCTTGTCTCCTTGCCGTCGCCGCCTGCCACGTCCCCGACCCCAAAGCGCCCGTTCATGCGCCGAACCCGCTCGCGAGCGAAGAGCCTCTCAGCCTCGACGTGCCGGTGCTCGACCAAATCCTCTGGAGCCGCGACCCGGGCGATTGCAAGCCTTGGCCCATCGAGAACCGGTACTCCGTCACCGTGACCTCCAAGGAAATCTGCGTCGAGGCCCAGCGCCACGAGCTCGTCACCACCGAACAACAAGTCCTGAACAACCAGGCCAACGTCCTGCTCAACACGGAGGAAGGCCCCATCGCTCACATCCGGCTCGTCATGAGCCAGGGCCCCGAACGGGTGGGTGCGTGCGAAGGCATGTTCCATGGAGAGATCTGGAAGGTTACCCTCGCGGCTTGCGTGCCCAACGACGGTCACGTCACGAAGGACACGCGCGAGCTGTCGCTCAAGCCCGGCGCGGTCGATCAGGCGATCTGGAAGCTCGACGGAAAGGCGGACAAGTGAAGCACGTATGGCGAGCCCTCCCGCAAAGCTCTGGGCTGCTCCTGGCGGGCGCGTTGTCTGCCCTGGTGTCCATGGCACCTGCCAACGCCGTTGCCGCCGAAGGCGCTGCGCCTCCCGCCAGCACACCCAAGGAGAAGGGTGGTGAGATCGACACGCCCATCGAGTCGCTCCCCGATTTTCGTCTCTTGCCAGGTATCCTGAAGCTCGACCTGCGTGGAGGTGGCGCGTTCCGCGGCTGGACGACCACGCCTTACCCCGCGCTCGATCTGGAAACCACGACCTACATCACCTGGAATGTCGAGCTCCGCGCCGAGCTCCTGGGGCTCATTCGTCTGCACCGCGTCTCCTATGAGTCCAACGGCGTCGGCTCGCCGACCTCCGAGGGCAACCAGTACGACGACGCCGAAGAAGCTGTCGAGAAGGCGGCATGGCTCCTTGGCATGTTGGGCATACCCATCTTCAAGTGGCCTGACAAAGACGGCTACTACCGCGACTGGGAGCTCTTCGCCCGGGTGGAGGCGCGCTCCTTCGAAGCCCTGGCGACGCCCAACAAGTCGATCCGCCTGGTGCCCTACGACTCGCAAAAGAAGCCGAGTCAGTTTGGAACCTTGAAACCTCGAAAGCGGAGCTTCACCGCGGCGACGTCGTTGCAGAGCATCGCTGGCGGGTTCGTGCTGTCCGAGCGTGGCTTCGATCCTGGCAAGCTTCCCATGAGCGACATCGTCAGCGCCTACATGGACAGCCTCGGCGCCTACATCGGAGGCATGGCCATGAGCTACACCAAGCCCTACATGGTCCACATCGGCGACTCGTACGACGGCAACTACGTCTTCGACGCTCACATGGATGCCATTGGTGGGATGTTCGGGTTTTGGAGCGGCCCCCGTGATATGTGGCCCTACATTGACGTCATGTTGGGGTTTGGCGGAGGCAATATCGCCCTCACCGAAAACTACGACATCACCGACGTAATTGATCTTGACGCGCAGGTCGTAACGTTCATGGTCAACGCGAAAGCGGGCTGGCGCTATCCCATCCTCGACCAAAATCCGCGGCTCACCGTAGGCGTCGCCGGTGACTTCAGCATGGTGAGCTTTCTCCTTCAGGACAAGGGAGATCAGAAGACCATCTGCAGCGAAGACGGTCAGTGCCCCTCGTTGAACGAAGATTATTTCTGGTCGGGGCAAGGCGAGGTCGCGCTGTCGTTCTAGAGCAACGATTCGAAGGAACGGATGTTCTAGCTGCGAGCCGCAGGATGTTGCACCATCGCACGCGAAGCGACGCCGACCTGCCCGTGACGAACCGGCGATCGTCGAGTCGGAACCAGGAGCCCCGAGCATGAGCCGTGAGTCACGACCGACCTGGTCGCAGCTCATCAACCCGAGCATCTTTCGAAATATCCTCGATGGGCTGCATGAAGGGGTCGCCCTGCTGGAGCCCGAGACCGAGCCTCCAGGCCCCTTCTTTATCTATTCGAACGCGGCTTTTAGTCGGATCACCGGCTACAAGGGCGACGAGGTGGTGGGCTTGCCGTTCGAAACCTTGGTAGGCACACGTGTAGAGCACCCCGTCGTCGCCAGTTTCCTCCATCAGGTGAGGCACGGTCTAGCGAGCGATGCCGAGTGCTCGGCGACGAGGAAGGAGGGCGGCGAGCTCACGCTGAACGTGTCGCTCCGCCCCGTGTTTCAGGACGACGAGATGGTCTACACCATCTGCGTCCTGCGTGATCGTACGGCGGAGCGGCGCATGGAGGCCATCGCGCACGCCGCCAATCTTGCGGAGAGCGCCGCGACGATCTTCGGCGGCCTTCGGCACGAAATCGGCAACCCGATCAACTCGATCAAAGCCGCCCTGTCCTTGCTTCACGATCGACGTCACACGTTCCCTCCCGAGAAGACCTCCGAGTACTTGGAGCGTGCCCTCGCCGAGATCGATCGCATCGAGTTTCTCCTGCGCGCCATGCGCTCGTTCTCGGCGCGCGAGCGGCCAAAAATGGAGGACGTCGACCCGAAGCCCTTGCTCGATCGCTTCCTCTTGCTGTCCGGTGAGGACCTCGCGCGCAAGGCGATTTCGGTGTCGACGTGGGTCGATCCCGCGTGTGGTACCGTGCGCGCCGACCCGCGCGCGCTCTACCAGGTCCTCCTGAATCTCCTCATCAACGCGACAGACGCGGTGCAGGGAAGACCGGACGCGAGCATCCGAATAACGATAACCGCAGCCGATGCAAGGGTGATCATTCGAATCGTGGACAACGGCTGCGGTGTTCAGCAAGAAGACCTCGAGCGCCTGTTCGATCCCTTCTTTACGACGAAGGCGACGGGGACGGGCCTCGGTCTAGCCATTTGTCGCAGATTGTGTGCGGCCATGAACGGAACGATACGGCTCGAAAGCGAGCCAGGTCGGGGCTCGGTCGCGGTGGTAGATTTGGCGCAAAGCGCTCGACCCGGCGGGCCTCGCGACGTTCCAGGTCCGGCTTCGTGAGCGCGAATCTGACATCGCGCCGCACCAGAAAAAAAACGCAAGCGTCCATACATGTGCCTTGACTTGTACTTCCGACACCAGGTAGCTCTTCGATCATGCTCTCTGAGCAGACGGTGTTGATTGTCGACGACGAAGCCCTCTTCCGGTCGAGTCTCGCCGAAGCGCTGGGCGTTTTGGGGCCTTCCGTGCGTGTCAAGCAGGCGGGCGACGGGATGCAGGGCTGGGAGATCATCAAGGGGACGCCGGTCGACCTTTTGGTTACCGACATCAAGATGCCGAGGATGGACGGGTTCCTGCTCCTCCAGAATCTCTTCAACAGCCATCGCCAGCTCCCGGTCGTTGTCGTGACCGCCTTCGGAACGAGCGAGGTCGAGGAGAGCGTGCGCGGGTTGGGGGCCATTCATTTCATGGACAAGCCAGTGGAGCTGCCGCTCCTCGTGGAGACGGTCGCCAAGCTCCTGAAGCAAGACGCGACGAAGAGCTTCGTGACAGGCCTCAGTTTGGCTGGCTTCACGCAGCTCCTTCAGGTCGAGCGGAAGAGCTGTCACTTGAACGTGGCGAAGAACGGGAAGACGGGCGTGTTGACGTTTATCGATGGAGAGCTCATCCACGCGGACGACCGGGTGTCCGTCGGCAACCAGGCGGCGCTCTCGATCTTGAGCTGGCAGGGCGCGGCGTTGGAGATGCGGCCCATCGGTCACATGCCGTCCGCCAACGTCTCGGCCCCGCTCACCCAGTTGGTCCTGGACGCTTTGCGGATTCTCGATGAGGCGACTCCGCACGAGAGCCTCCCCGTCACCCAGCGGGACCCTGCGCTCAGCGGGGATCTCTGGTTCGACTTGGAAGTTGATGAAATGGAGGTCCGCGCGGACCAACGAGGAAAGAAGGAGAAGGAATCGATGATTGACATAAAATCCAGCGCCCAGGCGGCCTTGAAGATCGATGGGTCGCTCGGCGCCGCCTTGGTCGATTACGAAAGTGGCATGTGCCTCTCGTTCGCCGGTAATCCCGGCTTCGACCTGGAGCTCGCGGCGGCCGGTAACGCCGACGTCGTGCGCGCAAAAAAGAAGATCCGCGACAAGCTAGGTTTGCGGGACAAGATTGATGACATCCTCATCTCCCTGACCACGCAATACCACCTCATCCGCATGGTGGGCACCAGCACGTTCATCTACCTTGTGCTGGACCGCCAGAAATCCAACCTTGCCATGGCACGCAAGGAGCTCGAACAGCTCGAAAAGCAGCTCGAGGTCGACAGGCGCTGACGCGGCTCTTCGGGGCGGATGTCGATGGCCTATTACGACTCGACCCGACGCGAGATTGTGCTGCGCATTGTCTACGACGGTCTCGCGACCGCCGGGAAGACGACCAACCTTCGCTCGCTCCATCAGAGCTTTCTGGCGCGGGCGAGCGGAGATATCTATGTGCCCGCCGAACGGGCGGGTCGTACCACTTACTTCGACTGGCTGGAGCTGATGTCAGGGTATGTGGACGACTGGGCGCTTCGCTGCCAGGTGCTCACCGTGCCCGGTCAGTTTGCGATTGCCGAGCGCCGCTTTCGCCTCCTGGCGGAGGTGGACGCGGTGGTCGCGGTGTGCGACAGCACGCCCAAGGGGATGCGCGCGGCACGTATCGCGTGGGTCTTCCTAGGGAAGGTCCTCGCCGCCACGGCGAACGCCGACGTTCCCATTGTCGTTCAGGCGAACAAGCAAGATCTCCCCAACGCGCTCGGCCCCGACCAGGTGCGCGACGCGCTCGCGCTCCCTTCGACGATCCCCGTCGTCGCCGCGAGGGCGCGCGAGGGCGATGGGGTAAGACCGACGTTTATCGCCGCGCTCGACCGGGCGCGGAGCCGCGTGCGCTCCGCCTTGCGCGAGGGCGGCGTGGCCGCGTTGAGGCCGAGCTCGCTCGACGCGGAGCAGCTCTACGCGGCCATGTTGAGCGACTCCGGGGCACCTTCCGAGGGGGCGGCGGAGGCCATCGAGGCGGCCCTCGAGGAGATGGACCGCCAGCCTCCCGACGGGGAGGCCTGAGGGAAGGTCGGCGCGGCGGTGGCGTCTTACCTTGCCAGCTCGCCGACGAGGCGCGCGAGGGTGCTCATGGCCCGATCCAACCTATCGCTGACCGGGTATCCGCACGAGATGCGGAAGTACCCGGTGAACCTGTCCTTGGCCGAGAAGATGTTGCCAGGGGCGATGCTGACCCCCTCTTTCAGGGCGCGGTCGAACAGGACCTGACCTGACACCCCTGGAGGAAGCTCGACCCACAGCACGAAGCCTCCCTCCGGGCGGGACACGCGCGTCTTGTCTGGAAAGCGCTCGGCCACGGCCTCGCTCACCCAACGCACCTGCGCGGCGAGCTTGCGGCGCAGCGCACGCAGGTGGTGATCGTAGCCGCCGTTCTCGATGAAGTCGGCGATGGCCATTTGGGGCAGGGTGGCGGTGGCGATGCTGCCTGCAAACTTCAGGGCCTCGACCTGTTCGCGAAAGCGACCCGGGGAGGAAAATCCTACCCGGTAGCCCGGTGCAATGGTCTTCGAGAAGGACGAGCACAACATCACGAGCCCCCTGCGATCGAAGGC
>CAYLJT010000082.1:0-15463 GCA_964383995.1 uncultured Polyangiaceae bacterium | reverse complement strand
GGAGGTGGCGAAGGTAGCCGACCTAGGCATGTCGAGGCCGGCCGGCATGTTCACCCAGAGCGGCCTATTCGGCGGCCTTCGCCCCCGCGGCTAGCTCGCGCCGAATGCGGCGCTCGAGCACGAAGGTCCCAAAAGGCAAAAGACTCAGCACCACCGCCTCGGCCGCCTGGCCGAGGTCCCAGCGGCGCCTCACGAACAGCGCGGCGACCAGCGCGACGTAGGCGACGAACAGGACGCCGTGGGCCATCCCCACCACCCGCACCGCGAGAGGCCAGTCCGCGAAGTACTTGAGCGGCATCGCGATGCCGAGCAGGATCAGGAACGAGACGCCTTCGAGGAAGGCGACCTGGCGGAAGCGCAGGAGGAGGGCGTCGGTCATCCGGGCGGTGTAGGGGCGGGCGCGCCACAAAGCCAGCACATCCGGCGAGCGGCGGCGGCTGCCCGAGGTTTGCCGGTCGCCCCACGATGGACGAATGTTCCATGCCCGACGGGCCCATCGAGACCTTCGTGGCGGCGCTCAGCGACGATCATCGAGCCCCCCGGTCCCCAAAACCAGAAGTCTGGACGGCGAGTGTCCAATCTAGTGGATTGTTAGAGCCGTTCGGCAACGCCTCTGAGAACTTCGCGGGGCCCGCGCGGTACCAAGTCGAAACGGGCTACTGTGGGTTTTCTTGCGAAGACGGTAAGCGTACCATCGATGCGAGGTCGAGCCTCACCGTGGTTTCCCGGGTTGGGTTCACTCAGTGCTCTGCGAGAAGGATTTCTCCTCATGAACCAATTGAGACAATGGGCGCTTTTTCTGGTAGCGCCCTTATCGATCACACTGCGGGTTCGTCCAGGCGACACCATGAACGTGGTGATGACGAACAACCTTCCGCCGCAGTCGCCCGCACCGACGACCTGTGTTTCTCCGCCAGCCTGCTGCGGGGCGAATGCTAGCTGCGACCCGGCATGCGCCACCTACGTCACCTGTGTCAATACCCCGACCGACTTCAACACCACCAACCTCCACACGCACGGGCTGCACGTTTCTCCAGCGGGCGTGGCCGACAACGTGTTTGTCGCTATCCCACCGGGACAAGCGTTCAAATACGAGATCAAGATCCCCCGCAATCACCCCGCGGGGACCTACTGGTACCACGCGCACGTCCACGGGGCGACGACCGTTCAGGTCGCGAGCGGCATGCTGGGCATGCTTATCGTGGAAGGCGATATCGACGAGGTGCCTGAGATCAAAGCGGCGAAGGAACAGGTTCTCGTCCTACAGCAGCCACAGTACGCGGTTGACTCGAGCGGCGTCGGAACCATCGAGCCCACCCAAACCAGCACCTTCGCTGGAACCTTCGGCGGGACAAGCTGGCAAGATAGCCCGGCACCGGCCATGGTAAGTGGCAAGGTCCAGCCGACCTACCACATGCGTCCGGGCGAAGTGCAGCGCTTTCGCCTGCTCAACGCGAGCTTCGGTCAAGGGATCGGTGTCCAGATTCGCGAGAAGGGCGCAGACTCGGGCGCTTCCGAGCCTCCCCTCAAGGTCATGTATCGCTTTGCGCGCGACGGAATCACAACGGGGAGGCTGGATAACCTCGACACGATCACGATGTACCCGGGCTACCGAGAAGACACGCTCGTCAAGGCGCCGGATATGCCAGGAACGTATGTCCTCTATGACTCCTTGGCGGCTGCGCCAACGACCTGCGCGACGCCTCCGTGCACGGCGTACGTGTCCCACACGAACCTCGCCACTATCGTGGTCGAGGGAGAACCGGTCAGCATGGCCCTGCCAAGCGTCGAGGTGCTCCTGAAACTCAAGCCTTATCGGGATGTTGCGGAAGGTGAGGTGATGAAAAAGCGCAGCATGACTTTCAACCTTGGTGTCCCGCCCGGCGCATCGGCCAAAGCCTACCAGGTCGGCGTCGATGGACCAGCAACGTCGTTCAATCCGGATGCGACGCCGCTGCAGGTACCACTTGGTAGTGTCGAGGAATGGAGCCTGTGCGCAACAGGGGGAGGCGGGCATCCCTTCCATATCCACACAAACCCTTTCCAAGTAATGAACGAGCCGGGGGCGCTTGGGCAGGACTGGAAGGATACCTACCAGGTGCCGTCGGCTACGGGGACGCCAACGCCTACGTGCCCCGACCCGAGCTCGCAAGTCACGATCCGCACGCGCTTTCGGGACTACATCGGTACGTTTGTCCTCCACTGCCACATCCTGGATCATGAAGATCAGGGGATGATGCAGGAGGTGGAGGTCGTAGGGACATCGTCGCACCATCACGGCGCGCACCACCCTCCGCGCTGATCCAGCGCCACCCCTTGTGGGAACTACCAGACCGTGCTCTCGACGCCGTTCGTAGGTCCCGTGCCTCGGCCGAACGCAGCTTCGCCCGACACTGCGCGGAGGTGCGTGCTCTGCGCGGCGAAAGCGCGGGTTCTGGGTGGAGGTCCCACCGCGGCGCCGGTCGGGTCCTGGCGGCGCGCATTGGGGTGGGGCGTGGAGACCGTGTGGCTTTTCGACTTCCTAACCGCCGGTGGGCAGCTTGGGCTGCTCTTTCGGAGATTACCAGCTCCGTGCGGGTGTCCGAGACAAGTGAGCCGCCTCCGCCGCGCAAGCAACTTTCCACCAAGGCGGTGCCTGTTCCGCCAACCGGGGCGTCACTTCGCGATGGGGAAGCCCGTGCCGAGGCCGTCGCACAAGCCAGGATGGGCCGCGAAGAAGAGCTGACAGACGTCGATGCAGCTCCCGAGGGGGGTGGTGTTCTTGACAATGTACGCGGCTCCGTCCCCGTCGCAGGCGCACAGGCAGACGTTGGGGCGCGCGGCGGAAGGGGCGGTCGTTTCCGCCTCCAACGCCGCCTCGTCGAGCGAGACGAGCTCTGCGTCGGTCCCGGCTGCCTCGTCCTCCGGGGTCGCCTCCAGGGCCTCTTCACCGGAGCAGATCGTTGTTGACATCGCGACCCCGCCTTCTTCACGATCCACCCGATGAAGGCCAACGTGCGGGTACCCATCGCTCTGCTCGCAGCGACCGGCGCGCTGCTTGTCGGCTGCCCGGAACCCGTTGGGGAGGACCTCCGCGTCGTCCACCTCACCGGTGCCGTACAGAAGGGGCCCTTCCTGCTCGGCTCGACTATCACCATCTCGGCGGTGGACGCGTCGGGCAGCCCGACCGGGCAGGTCTTCAACACGATGACCACGGACGATCTCGGGCAGTTCAACGTCGAGTTCGCCTACCTTGGCTTGGTCTCGCTCGAAGGCGATGGCTTCTACTACAACGAGCTCACCGGCGCGCTCTCCGATGCGCAGCTCACGCTGCGTGCGCTGCATGGCGTCGACGCCGCGGGCGCGCAGAACGTCTACATCAACCTCATCACCCACCTCTCCTATGGGCGCGTGAAAGCGCTCCTCGCGGTGCCGATGGCCCTCGACGCCGCGGTCGCACAGGCTGAGGGCGAGCTCCGCGTCGCGCTCGGAGTCGGGCCGTCGGGCTTCGATCCTGGGGCGAGTGGCGTACAGATGAACATCCTCGGCGGGGATACCGACCCGAACGCCTACGTCTTTGCGGTGAGCGCCGTCCTTGTCCAGGCGGCGGTTACCAGGGCCGGCCCGGGAGGGCCCGTCGATGCGACGCTGCAGGAGCTCCTCAACAACATCTCGAGCGATCTCGCGGACGATGGCGCGATCTCCTCCACACTGGAGCTCGCCGCCGCGCAGGCGGCGCTCGACCCTGATCAGGTGATGGCGCACCTTGCCGATCGCCTCGCGGCCGTCGGCTCCAGCGCGGCAGTCCCCGATATCAATCGGATCATCGACTCGGACCTCGACGGGATCGCCAACGCATTCGACAACTGCAGGTCCATCGCCAACCTGGACCAAACTGACAGCGACGGCAACGGGATGGGCGACCCCTGCGACTGCAGCGATGGCATCAAGGGTGTCTCCGACACCGACGTCGACTGCGGCGGGACTTGTCCGGCGTGTCCCGATGGCAAGGCTTGCGGCGTGGCTGCGGACTGCTCCGGCGGAGGTTGCTGCGGCAACGTCTGTTTGAACGTGACTACGGATCCGCTGAACTGCGGCGCGTGCGGCGCCAAGTGCCCCTCGTCCACTATGACGTGCTCGGTGACCGGCTGCTCTAGCTGGGTGAGCGGGCCGATGCCCAATCCTGCGGGCACGGGCCTGCCCAACCCGGCGAGCTACGACACCAGTACGCCGGGCGTTGTGATCGACAACGTGACGGGGCTGTGGTGGCAGGAGCCCATCGACGTCGACAACAACCAGGGATCGAATTGCTCAGCCGGCTGTCCGCAGGCCGCGGCGATCGCCTATTGCGCGAACCTCACGCTCGCGGGGCACTCGGACTGGCGCGTGCCCACCCGAATCGAGCTGGTATCGATCGTCGATTTCTCGACCGAAAACCCTGCGATCAACGTGACGGCGTTTCCGAGCACCCCCCAAAGCGAGGACTTTTGGACGTCATCCGCTCGCGCGGGCGCGCCCGGCTCGGCGTGGGCAATCAGCTTCTATTACAGCTTCACCGACGGGTACGACGTCGACGACTGGCTGCTCCGCGTCCGGTGTGTGCGTTGAGCGAGGTGAGATCATGAGGAGCTTGAGGGCACGGAGGGAGATCTCGTTCGTCCTGGTGCTGGTCGGGGTCGCTGTGGCTGCGCAGCGCGCGACGGCCGACGCGCCGGCTGGACGCTACGCGATCCAGAATGACGGTACGGCGCTGGATACCAAGACGGGTCTCACCTGGCAGCGGGAGGTGCCATCGCAGATCTACAACTGGACCGACGCGGGCAGCTACTGCTCGAACAACACGCCCGGGCTTCCAGGCTCGGGCTGGAGGCTGCCCTCGATGAAAGAGCTTCAGACCATTGTGGACGACAGCCGGTTCAATCCAGCGATCGACCCGACGGTGTTCCCCGCTACGCCGAGCGAACGGTTCTGGACGTCTTCTGCGTCTCCCAGTTACGGCAGGTGGGTCGTGGACTTCAGCAGCGGCGACGCACTCCCCGATGCCGCCAGCACGACCCGCAGGGTCCGGTGTGTGCGTTGAGGACGACACGTTCTGGCGCCAGGAAGAACACCACGAGGTCGTTTTTTGCGCCCGCTTGCGATGGCGAAGGGCGGCTTCGGCGGGAACGGCGATCGCCGCGAAGTGGGCGGACAGCATCATCGCGCGACTGTAGGCGGGCAGTCGCTGGCGCGCACTCCTGGTAAGCCTGCGCCTCGGCGAGGTCCCCGTCTACCTCGTGGTGGAGAATGTGGAGAATAAGCGCTGCTCCTCGGCAACGCGGTGCCTGACCACGTGGAGGCCACGTTCCTGGAGATCTTGCGCTGGCCCCGCGTTCGCTCCGTGCGCGACGGCAAGACACCTTGGGTGCTGAGCCCGTTCGAACAGGGCGCGTGGGCGTTCCACCATCAGAGCGACACGCGGCGTACCAAGCAAGGTATGGAGCCCAGGCCGACCCGCCTGCGCGAATCGAAGTGGGATGGCCGAACGAGCGCCCCAGCTACCTGTTGTTGGTCCGGACCTCTTCGGCCTCCATCAACCACTTGTGCTCCGGTCGCGCCAAAATGCCGTCGAGCACCTTTGCGGCCGCCGCCGCTTCCTCGGTCTTGCCGGCCTCTTCGCCCTTCTTGATGGCTTCCCGAGCCTCGGGCACGAGGTGCACGTAAAACCGATCGGCGACCTCGAACATACCATGCCAGTGGGTGTAGTCGGGCGCCATCATCGACGCGCCGTGCCGCGCACGACGCCCCTCGTGGTGCCAGAGATAGAACCAGGTCCACTCGATGGGATCGTCGAAATCGCGCTTGGAAATCAGGCCTCCCGTGCGCAAGGCCTTCATGATGTCGCTGCCGGGCTTCGCGAACTTCTCGTTGTACAGAATGACGAGGTCGTCGTATTGCTTGTAAAACGCGCCCACGTAGTCCGGCGTGTGGCAGTGCGAGCACACGTCCTTCATCCGGTTGCGCTTTTGGTCCCAACTGTCCACAATGAGGCCCTTGCGCTTCGCAGGGTCGACCTCGGTGACGACTTTGTGGTTCTGATCGGTGTCCATTACCAGGCTGATGGGAGGCCGATTGGTCCACGAAATGCGCTCGCCCGGGTCGTGCGTCACCTTGCCACCGTTGCGGGTGTTTCCAGACATGTGACAGGTGGCGCAGGTCGGGGCCTGCGAATAGTCCTTCCCTAGAATCCACGACTCGCCGTCGAGGTTCATCTTGGCCTGCAGGTCGCGGAACGCGACGCCGTGCTTGGACTCTTCGTAGATTTCCTTCTGCGGGTGGTCGGGCCCCAGGTGACACTTGCCGCAGTTTTCGGGCTGTCGCGCTCTGCGGGGGGAAAAGTCGTGGCGCGAATGGCATGCGCTGCACGAGCCCCGCGAGCCGTCCAGGTTGAGCCGTCCAATGCCGGTGTTGGGCCAGGTCGCGGCGGCGAGCAGCGGCCTACCGTCGGGGCTGCGGTCGACCTCCGCGGCAAGGTTGTTCGTAGGCAGGCCGTCGGGGCCGGGCTTCAGGTCATCCACGGTGATCATGCCCCCGCCCTTTTTCATCAGCCCCACCTTGGCACCGTGGCACTGCTGGCAGCCGGACGCGGCGCTCGCAAGGCCGTTCACCATGCCGCCTTCCTTGCCCGGCGTGGCGGAGTGGGGCTCGAACGGCACCCGCGACCCCTCCACCGCCTCGGCCAGGAAGTTGTCCAGCGAGGCAAGGATGTCCCCGGCCGCCGCGTGGTGGCTTCGCCCGAACTCCTCGCTCTCGTGCTGGTGACAACGCCCGCAGTCCCTCGGCGTGACGACGGTGGCGATGGTCGCGCCGTAGTGAGCGAAGGCGTCGATGTCCCCCTGCGCGGCCGCGTGGCACTCCACGCAGCCGACCCCCTTCTCGGCGTGGGTGGAGCCCTTCCAGTGCTCGATGATTCCGGTGGTCGATTGGCTGTGGCAGTCGACGCACGCCTTCGAGCTGTCGGGCACGGTGATGTGTGGGGCCTTGAGACCGACCTCCTCTTGCTTTCGCGCCACCTCCATCCACTGGACGAAGATGAGCGAGACGAGAAATGTCCCGGACAGAGCGGCGATCACGATGCGCTTGGTATTCAGGGTCATACGTCGGTCTCTTCAAGTACGCTCAATGGGCCACGAGGCCTTCCCACACCGTCAGGCCAACGATGGACAAGACGGCCGCGATTCCAACCCAGAAGCTTGCGTCCACGCGGCGGAAAACCCGAGCCAGCAGTCTATCGATGGCCGGCCAGGCGAACATCACGAACACGACAAAGCCCATGCTGAGCACCGCCGCGGTGCCGGTGAAGAGCTTGAGCCAGCGGAACGCCACATAGAAAAACCACTCCGGCTTGATCACCTCCGGGGTGGAGAGCGGGTCCGCCGGGGCGCCGAGCCCCGCGGGCAGCACCGTGGCAAGGGCGCTCAGCACCACCATGATCACGAGGCCCATGATGAGCTCGGTGTACAGGTGGTCGGGCACGAAGTTGAAGTGCTTCTTGTCCGTCTCGGGCTCGTCGACGAAGTGAAGCTCGGTCACGCCCTGCATGCGAATGATGGCGATGTGCACCGCCACCAGGGCGACGATGGCGGCAGGCAACACGGCCGCGTGGAGCACGAAGAAGCGTGTGACCGTGTGCTCGTTGTAGCTGTCCCCCGCGAGCAGCATTCGCTTCAGGTAGATGCCCAGCCAGGGCACGTTGTCCATGATGTTCGCGCCCACCGTGGCCCCCCAAAAGCTGAGCTGCTCGTACACCAGGCTGTAGCCCGTGAAGCCCGTGAGCAGCGTGCACACGAGGAGGGACATGCCGACCATCCAGTTGATGTCGCGCGGCTTGCGGTAAGCCCCCGTGAAAAACACGCGCATCTGGTGCAGCACCAGGGCGGCGATCATCAGCGTTGCGGCCCACTTGTGCACGCTGCGGAAGTACCAACCGTAGGCGACCTCGTTCGTGATGTAGTGGACGCTGCCGAAAGCGGTCTTCGGGGAGGGCTCGTAATAGAAGGCGAGCAGGATACCCGTAATAATCTGTACGACAAATAGGTAGGCCGGTGTCCCGCCTAGGGCAAACCACCAGCGCTTCATGTGGTTGGGAACGGGCTCGTTGGTCAGCTCCCGCAGGTTGCTCCCCGAAATGGGTAGGCGCTCTTTGAACCAGCTTGCGAGGGCACCCATGGCTAACCCAGCTTCTCGGTGGGGACTTCGATGTACAACAGGCCCTCTTCGACCCGCAGCGGATAGCGTGGCAAGGACTGCCCTGCCTCGCCCGGAGGTCCACCCGTGCCCCGGCCCTCGGCGTCGAAGGTGCCGTTGTGGCAAGGGCAGAAGAAGCGTTGCTGTGCGGTCTGCCAACCGACCTGGCAACCAAGGTGCGGACAGGTGCTCGACAACGCGATGAAGTCGTCGGCGCTGCCCGTGCTGGCTTGTCGCGCAACGACGACGGGGGCCCCCGAGGGGGTCACGAACTTGCGACTTTCGCCGGGCGCAAAACCTGCCAAGTCGGCCACGAACAACCAGGCCGTAGCGGTAGGGGCCGCGGGATAGAGATAGCGAATGGCCATCCCCCCGAAGGTACCGTACCCGGCCACCAGGCCGAGCGTCATGGCGGCGGAAGCGCCGCGAACGAGGGCGGTGCGGCGCTCGGGCACGGCAGGATCGGCTTCTTCGGGCGCGGGAGGATCGGTCGCGGTGCTGGAGGTGGGTTTCATGGAGTCGCGGCGGCTAGGCGAACGCAGCTTTCAGCGTCTCCCCTACTAACGTGCATTCAAGAAGGCAAGCGCCGAGACTGCGTCTGCATGCAAAGTTTGCGTGCAGGTTCCGGGGCGTCAGGGATGCGGCGCTTCTTGCGCGGGCATGGCTGGAAGTCTTTGCGGGAGGGAGAGGCGTCGTGACGCGCGGAGCCCGGCCGCGGAGGTGCCAACACCGGCCGTACGTCGGCGCGCGGCGCGTGATCACCGATGCGTGGGTGCCCATCGGGCCTTGTCCAGCTCAATCAAGACTTCATCCTTTGCCCTGCGCCGGGTGGCTTGGACTCGCCCTCGTGCGAGGAGGCCGAAGGTGAAGTCGATTCCTCGGAGGGCAGGTTCGTCGCGGACCTTCTGCCGCAAGTCGTCAAGAACCTTCATCGGGACGTCGCGCCGTGACCACTTGATTTCCAGCGCTAGCCCCCGCTTTCGTTGTGCGTCCAGCACGAGGAGGTCAAGCTCTGCAGTTGGACTCCAATAGCGACCGGAGACTGCCGGCTCAAATGGAACGACGGGGCCTAGGACGCCTGAGAACACCAGTTCGCGCAGCACGGGCTCGACGGCCTGCGGTAGCCAATGTCGCAGGTCGTCCCGGACAAATCGGGTCACCACCTCGTCGGCGAGCCCTCGTTCGAGGAGGTCGCGATGAGGGTGAACGAAGCGAAACCACGAGGCCAAGAAGGGATCCGAAATTCGATAGATGCCCTTGCGGCTCTTGCCGGGATCGATCTCGGTAACAGGGACTTGCCGCTCCACGAAGCCGAGGTCGCCGAGGACCGCCAAGTAGCGCGTCAGGTTGGCCTTGTCGAGGCCGACCTTCGAGGCGATTTCTCCGAACTTATTCGCCCCTTGGGCGATTGCTGAAAGCACTGCGTGGTAGACGCGCGGCTCCCGCAATTCCTCTCGGAGTAGGAAGGGGACCTCCTCGTATATAGAGGCTCGCTCCGCTCAAGCAAGCGATGGCGGAGATTCCACATCAGCCCTTTGGCCGCGTCGAGCTTGTCCAGGTAGCCCGGTACGCCTCCGAAAATGGCCGCCGTCTCCACCAGCTCGGCGGCGGTGCCGAGGAATACGGGCGCAAGATGCTCGACGGAGAGCGCCCCGAGCTTGAGCTGTCCCGTTCGGCGACCGAATAGCGGACCTCGCTTCGATAGGAAGGTGTCTTCCATCATGCCAATGGAGGAGCCACAGAAGACCATCTTCAGCCGGCCTTTCGAGAGTCTGCCATCCCAGGACGCCTGAAGCAGGCCAGGCAGCGCCGGCTCGCTCTCGATGAGATAGGGCAGCTCGTCGAGGACCACTGTCGCGGGCTCGGAAATGCCCTCCAAGAAGGCCAGCAGCGCCGGTATCGACGTGAGCGGCTGCGCGCGGAGCAGGGGCACGTCGAGAGCGTCCGCGAGCGCGGTCGAGAGCCGGGAAAGCTCGTCCGTGAGCGTCGAGCGGGTGGCAACGTGATAGGCGGAGCGAGGGCGCCCTTCGATCAAGCGCTGCAAAAGCGCTGTTTTGCCGATGCGACGGCGCCCGTAGACCACCAGCATGGCGGCGCCGGGACGATCGAGGTGAGAGCCGAGGAGCCGAAGCTCGTCCTCGCGATTCAGAAACCGCATGAGTTAAGGTGTACCTAAAGTTTAAGAATCAGTCTACACCTTCCGCCGTTGCGCGGCCCGCCCCGGCGCCCTCCCACGGCGCGTCTGAGCGGAAGCGACCGCACCCCCGATGGTTGCGGGCCGATAGGGACAGCAGCGCAATACACGCGAGCACCGTTTCACGCATGGGGTGCCTGCAGGAAGGCCCCGCGGAAGTAGCAAAACACGACTTTGCGCCAAGTGGATCGGGGGCAGACCTTCACGGCGGACACGACCGTTACTGTCGCGCATACGTGATGATCGTCGTCAAACCGAACATGTTGCAAAGCCCCGCCGGGGGCTCGCTGGTTACCACGAGCGTGTCGCCCTGAACGGTTGCCGTGGTGGACGTGGACGGACCGGCACGGTCGCCCAAGACACACGGGGCGTCGTTGGCGTTGAAGGTACACATGGCAGGTTCGCAGCTCGTGATGCCGACGGAGCTGACCTCGGTGAACGTGCCATCACTTTCCACCTTGGCTTCTCGCTCTTCGGTCTCGGTGCAGGTGGGACCCGTAAACGTACCCACCAGGTGGCAGCCCCCGGCGACCGCGGTGATCTCGAGCTGCATGCCGTCGATTCCACCCTGCGTGCTCAAGTCGCTCGTGACGTCGTTGTTGCCGCAAAACACGCTTGTCATGATCCAGGTGCCGACTGCACCGCAGGAGGTTGGGTCGCCGCCTCCCGCGCCACCCCCCGCACCTCCTCCACCCCCGCTCCCCCCACTGTCGGAGCCGTCACTGCAACCAACCGTCAGACAAAGCGCCGACGCGCCTACGAAGGCAAGGTGGAGCAGATTCGTGGTCATGGTCCTACCAAGTTACGCCCTGGCGGCACGGGACGCAAGCTCGGGACCCGCTTGTGCTCGCCGGAAGCTGGACGCCCGCGGGCTCGACGCCCAGGCCGTCTACCGCGCGCCCCCAGACTACCCCGGCTCCTCGTCCACGACCAACCACACACGGTCAAACCGTCTCCACAGCGGCCTGCGCGCTCCGGGCGGACCTCCGCTCGCTTGTCGGGTCGGGCTATCCAGGACGGTCAGACGCAGCCGCTCCTGACCTTCGAAGAACGCGAAGGAGAGGGTATTGTCCGAGACAATCTCGACGTCGCGCAGTAGGCCAGGGGCGTAGGGCGCCGCCACCAGCAGGCTGTCACGCACGGTCAGGTCGGGAGCCAACAAGGTGATGTGCAGGGCCTCTTCGAAGGGCGTGCCCTCGGTGGCCAATAGCAAGACGTCGTTTCCCACCGAGTAGGCGCCCTCCAAGACGGCGCCTTGCACGCGGATGCCGGTGGTGCGGCCTTGCTCCAAAAGCTCGCTCTCCACGCGGCCGCTCGACGGGGCGGGCAGGGGACGCAGGGAGAAGCGGTCCTCGGGGGTCAACGAGCGGGTCAACGCTCGGACCTCGCGGCGGACGGCGGACCCTTGGTCAGGGCTTCAAGCCTAATCATGGGTAACGACGCGCTTTTTATTGGGGAGTATTGGGATTGCACAAACAGAAACCTCCTCGGGGCGCATGCTCCGTCAGAACTGTGCGTGGATGGCAGTTGATGACTTCTTTACCGTAGTCGCCATTCATACGCTGAGCCCGATCGATTGCAATCGGTTCGTGTTGAACCTGGCAACAGACTGCCAAGCCAGCAGGTTCCCTCAGCGACGCGGACCGGGTGTCCACTGCGCGATTTCGTCCAGCATGATGTGACCCCAGGGGCCGGTCGCGTCGTCGATGACCTCGATCGTGGCGAACGCGCCTCGGTGCTCGGCGATCGAGACCTCGCGGCGCGTGAGCACCTCGGCGTCGCGTCCGGTGAAGCTCGCGATGATCTGTTCGCCCACCCGCACATCGACGCGCAGCCGCTGCGGGTCGCGGCCACCGCCGACGCGCATCACCAGGAGGTCGCCCCGCAATTCGAAGGGCGGTGTGCGGAGGGTACCTGTAGCCGCGTCGCCGTACGCTCGGTGGTAGCTCGACACGTAGCCACCACGCTGACCTGTAACGAACGGCTGGCCGGGCAGCGACCCGCGCGTCGGCACCTCTGCGAAGGCTTGACCCGTCGTCTCGAATGGCCCGCCGCCTTCCTCGAAACGGCTTGCCGTCTCTTCGTCGAAGTGCCCCTGTTCGAGCAGAGGATCGAGCATCCAAATGCCAGCCACTGCGATGTCCTCTGGCATGTCACCCCGAAGGTAATATCCATGTTCGTAAAGGTCACCTTCCAGACAGCCCAGGTCGATGAACGTCGGCCGCTTGGGCAGGAAGTACTCCGCCGACCCCACCTTCTCATGGCCCGCCTTGGCCCCTCTCCCCAGCGTTGGGAGTGCCACCCCGGTGAGGCGTTGATGATGATTGGGTAGGTCGAGGCGGAGCCAGCGTCGGGACAGAAGGGAGCTGTAGCCTTGCCGGTGTCTCGGACCGTGGCGGGCGTGCTCGCGCTTGCGGGGCGGCGGTCGCACGCACTTGGGCGCGGGGCCCAACCTGGGTAGGGGTTCGCCTGGCGACCTAGTTTGGCTTCTTCAGCTCGGGCAGTTCTCGCTACAAACCCGCGAAGGTCAACATGTTGCGCCCGGTGATGCGAAGCGTGCCATCGGTGCCCACGGGCTCGAACAGGCCCACGGCTTGCGCGATGCCACTGCCGAAGTCATCGGTCTGAATCTCGCACTCGATGATGGCCATGCCGTTGGGCGCTGACACGACGGGCCGATGCGATTGCAGCGCGACGACGATTTTTTCGCTGCCCGTATCGATGATGTAGTGCCCGTAGACAAATCCGCTACCTGGTCCGGCCGTTTGGCCGGCGTATTGTCCACCAAGAACAATGCCCGCAGGATCGATGACCCAGGCATTGAACGAGATGTCCCAAAGCGTGTAGCCCTCGGCGGGCACGTTCCGGCCAGGAATTTTGTAGGCGCGGTAGTTCCAGCGCGGGTCCGACATGCCAATGGAATAGGCGACCTTACCTTGCCACTCCGCGGCGGTCGGATCTACCCCGAACCTTTCGACAAAGAAGGCGATGGCCTTTTGCTCCTCGGCGTCCACCTGTTCTTTGGTCCAGCCAAGAACTGTCGTGTACGGATAGTCGGTGACCCAAAGGCCCGGGAACGCACCAGGAATGGCTGTTTCGAAGCCGGGCGGCGGGATCGCGGGGTTGAACTCGCCGTTGATCAAATACTCGATGGTTGTCGCGGCGAGCGGGTCCGGTAGCGCTTCGCCCTGCTTGTCTTCGGTTGTTTCCGAGCTGCACGCCGAAACCAAGAGCGCGCTCGCGACGATCGCCACCTTGCTCAATAGCCTCCACGTTCTCATTCTAGAATCTCCTTTTGTGTCTTTGGAAGAGAGCCCCAAGTCTCAATTGGTTGTGTTAGGGGCGAACAAGATCTCGAACGAACCAACGCGTCCACAGCGATCGGTCACCTTGGACTGAACTCGTCGCACGCCGTCGTCGGGCCACCGGGTGACGATGACGTAGAACCCTCCGCCAATGACAGAACCGTCGGGCATCGTGGTGAGCCGGGGGTGAGGTGGCATCAGATCGAACTCGTACTCGCCGACGTTCTCCCAGGTCTCGCAGGCGTTTTCGGTGCACCCGTTACCGACCTCGGCGAGAAAGTCCACCAGCAGGCCGGGGTAGTCCGGCGGTGGGTTCGCGACGCGCGCAGCCAGCAGGAGGTGCGTGCCCCCCTGGGGCCCATGGTAAAGGATCGGCGAGTCGCCTTCCACGATAGGGTCGAAGTCTTCAGGGAGGAGACCTTCGCCGACCTCCATATTCATGGCTTCGGTGGACTGACAGGTCGGGTCGACGGAGAACGGCTCCCGTTCGCTCGTTCCGGCGTCCCCTTCCTGCCCTGTGGCCGAGCTTGATCCACACCCACCCAGGGCAATTGTCGTCAACAGGAGGATCACGAGGCCGGATCGGTTGGCGTCGTCATGAGCACGTCCTAAGGTCCACCGACCGTCGAACATTGTGGTCACCATTGCCGTTTGCTTCAGCACGACGCCCGTCGCCGTGCGCTTCTTGCTTCTACGCCCACTGGGCCCTGCTTATCCCCGCGACGTAGTATCGATGCTACACAAATGTGGCGACTTACAATAGGCTATTTTGTGGCATCAACAGGAAGCGAGCTTACTTGTGTTGTCGTGTCTTGGTCGAGACGCCCCCGGCGTACGTGCGATGGCGCTCAGCCCGACAAGGGCCCCCGTTGGGGCCGACCTCACCTTCGGCTCGGGCCGGCTCTCCGTCCGATGACCGCCAAGGAAGCTCAACCTGGGTCGGTTGGTCCTGGTTGGCGACGCACCACCTTGCGGCAGCTTCTGACGCGAAGGTAGAACGTGCGTAGCGCACGACCTCAAGGCCCTTTCGTCAGGGCTTGATCCAATCGTACAGAAAGTCGGCTCCCAGGGCGCCTGCGATGCCGCCGATGAACACGCCTACCGGGACCGCTACCACCGCGCCGGGGCCGAACATGGCGCCTGCGGCGGCCCCTCCCAAGGCTCCACCCAGGATGCCGCCGCCGATACCGGCGCCCTCGCGCCCGGCGGCGTCGAGCTTGTCTTCGGCCGTGGAGATGTTGTAAACGGCGATGCCGATGGAGATCACCATCAGGCCGCGACCCAGGCGTCCGAGGCGTTGGGTCTTCAGGTTGACCGCGGGCCTGGCCTTGCCGGACGACTCCACGATGGCAAGGTAGACCTGCTCTTTTTGCACGTCGCTCAGGGCGCCGAACGACTTCTTGAACATGCTCTGGGCGTACTTCTCCAAGAGCTTCGGCAGCGTGAGGCCCTGGGCCTTGAGGTTGACGGCGGCGGCGCGCCCGATGTCGCTGGTTTTGAGGCGGGCGGCGTCGAGGATGTGGTTGCGCATCGCCGAGGCCGCATCGGCGCCCTCCTGGGCCGTCATTTCGCCACGCGCGATGGCCGCGCGGATCTCCACCGAATATTGGCGGATGGTCGACATGTAGTTGGCGCGAACCCCGGCGTCGTTGATGAAACGGTAGCCGAAATTCGTCGCCTCCGCCTGCAAGGCGTCGAGGGCGTGGTCGAGCTGGCTCCGATCCGACATGAGGTCCTCGAAAAGGGGGGCCTCGGATAA
>CAYLJT010000081.1:0-15576 GCA_964383995.1 uncultured Polyangiaceae bacterium | reverse complement strand
GCCGCCAAGGTGACCTTCCGTGGCACGCTGATGATGGGTCCCGCACAGAACCCAGCGTCCGCTCTGCCGTTGCCGCCGATGTCCGGGACATCCACCTCGCAGGCCGGCCCCGCGCCGAGCGCCTCCCAACCGGGTGTCTCGCAAAGCCGACCCTCCTCGCTCTTGCCGACGCCCTCCAGCGGCCGCCCCGGCGACTCCTTCGGAGCGGCCATCTCCCAGCAGGCCATGCTCGAGGAGAGCGCCATCAAGACGAGGTCAAGGACCATCGTTCTAGGGTCCATCCTGTTCGCGAGCGTGTGCGTAGCGGTAGGTCTATACGCCGCGCTGAGCGCCAAGCCCTCGCCCGCGTCCGCAACGCCGGGCCTAGTGACCGAGGCACCCGTCTTGCCAGCACCGCCCGTCAGCGTGGCGCCTGTTGTCTCGGAAGTCGTACCGGTGGTCGAGCCACCGCAGGTGGCGCCTTCGGCCGGGCCGTCGGCCGTGGCGCCGGCCGCATCGTCCGCCGCGCCTGCCGCGAGCGGTGGGGTGGCGTTGTCTCAGACACCCGCGTCCACGGCTGCGGGAGCTACCCCCGTGGCCGCGAAGCCTGCGCCCGCCAGTGTTCCCAGCCCGACTTGTCCTGCGAAGCCTCGGACTGTCTCGGACTGCGAGCCCTGCAGGTTGTTGGCGAAACAGCAATGCCTGCAGCAGTTTCAACCTAAGTCGCTGATTCCAAATACCCCGTTCTGACCCGCACGAGCATGCTATGAGAAGGCTGTCTTTCGTACTCCGGACCCTCTTGATGACCTTCTTCCTGGGGAGCGTCGCGGCCACGGCGAGCGCGCGTCCGCCCACTCCAGCCGAGGTGGAGCAAGCCCGCACGCTCTTCGCCGCTGGTGTGGAAGCCGCCAACAAGAGTGACTGGCCCAAGGCCTACGAGCTTCTGGCCGAAGCGTGGAAGCTGAAGCAACACCCGCAGGTAGCCGCCAACTTCGGTCGCGCAGCCCTCAAGGTCCGCCGTCCCGGCGTGGCCGCGGAGATGTTCTATTACTTCTTGAGGGAGTCTCCTGAAGCCAGCGCGGAGGACAAGAAGGCCGTAGAGATCATGTTGGCCGAAGCGCGCACCGGCGCTGCGGCGGTGGTCGTGGATGTATCCGAACCGGGAGCGCAAGTGTTGGTGGACGACCTACCCATGGGAGTATCCCCGCTCGCGGGTTCCATCTACATGGACTACGGACCGCGAGTCGTGTCCGCCAGGACCGACGCTGACAAGGAGGTCCGCAAGACCGTTGAAGTGAAACGAAACGCGGAGACAGTGGTGACGCTCGACCTGCCCGACAGGGTAGCGGCGAAAGAGAAGCCTAAAGAGCGAAGGCCCGAGAAGTCGGAAGAGACGGGAGGCTCGCCCGACAAGGTCGTGGTGGGCGTAGGCGCGGGTCTGTTTGTGGTGGGGGTTGGGCTGGGCATTGCGGGGATTGTAGTCTCCGATGGCGCTTCGGGAGACCTGGATACGTTGGCGACGCAGTCGACCCGAACTTCGGCGAAGTGGGACGAGATCAACAAGACTCGGACCACGTGGGCCAATGTTGCTGGATATTCCTTCATCGGGGCGGGTGTGGCCGGCCTGGCGACCGTTGGATACTTACTAATACCCGATTGGGAGCCTGACCATGGCAAGGATGCTGCAACCACAGCGGTCAACCTAAGCGTCACGCCCGATCGGTCGGAGGTTGTTCTGACGGGCCGTTGGTAGCTGGGAGAGTGTTCTTGGAAGGCGGAGAGGACGACGACAATGAATATGCACCGAGCTGTCGGGTTTGTGGGCGTAGTGGGGACGATGCTCCTGGGGGCGTGCTTCGCGGACGAGGGTGACATGCCCTATCCTGGCGACGCAGACAATGGCACCGGCGGGGGCGGGCTGGCTGGGACGTCCGAGACATCGTCCGGCGTGGGGGGGCAGTCGGGGGCGGGTGGTGATATGAGCATCGCCGCATCAACCTCGTCGAGCGGTGGAGGCGGGACCGGCGGTGGGGGTACACGCATACCGTGTGTTCCGACCGACAATGACTTGGGAGACTGCTTGGGCATCTTCGTCGACTTCAAGGCCGACGATTTAGGGGACGGGAGTCGAGATACGCCGTACAACACATGGCAAAAGGCGTTTGATGATCCTCAATCCGCAAACCTACCGATCCTAATGTGTGAGGGAACCAAGGATACCGACGAGACAGTGACGCTCGACCACACGGTCTCCGTGTGGGGTGGCCTGAAATGCAAAGACGACGCGTGGAAACTCAACTCCGGAAAGACGACGGGGATAAACGCGCCGGCGGACACGGTAGGGCTCACCATTGATGGAGCGCAGGGTACCGTGCTTCGGGGGCTCGCGGTCTCCGTCGCAAATGCCGAGGCCTGGGGGGGATCGGCGGTTGCCGTGGTTGTCAGGAACGGAGACCTTTACCTCCAAGACTGCACCCTGACTGCAGGAATGGGCAATGTCGGTGCTGCAGGGGTTGCCGGGGCCCAGGGGAGCGGTGGGCTAGCCGGTCCAGGTGGCTCCAGCGCCGTGGATTGCCAAGACGATTCCGAGCTTGACGTGATCGGCACGCCGATGCCTGATCAATACTGCGGCATGACGCCGGTCACGGGGGGGGTTGGAGGATCGAGTCTGCTCACCTCGGGAGTTCCGTCGCGCAGTGCCCCCGGCGATGGATCGGGGAATTCCCCGGGCTGGGGCACGGCAGGCACCAACGCCTCCATATGCAAGAACGGTGGCAAAGGCGGCGGCGGATCACCCGGTAGCGCTGGCGGGCAGGGCGAGGGGCAGATTGGGGTTGGAACACTAGGAACGGACGGGCAATACCACGGCCTTGATGGCATGCCCGGCGGCGATGGAACGCCGGGAGGTGGTGGCGGTGGTGGCAAGGCGACCCTCGGCGATACTTGCGGGGAGCAGTACAAAGTGGGCGCTTCAGGTGGAACTGGTGGGAGCGGTGGTTGTGGCGGTCACGGAGGTGCCGGTGGAAGTGCCGGCGGAATGAGTGCAGCTCTTGTGAGCGTCAACTCCACCGTGCACGTGCACGGAGGTGTGCTGACTTCGGCGTCCGGTGGTCTCGGTGGTATTGGAGCGACAGGGGGGCAAGGGGGACAGGGCGGCACCGGCGGACCGGCCGGGAGCGGGAACAACGTGGCTAACGACTCATGCCCCGGCGGTTCCGGTGGTAACGGAGGTCCAGGCGGCCCAGGCGGTGGAGGTCAAGGAGGCCACTCTGTCGGCATTGCGTTCATAGGCACCGCCCCGGATATTTCCGCCACAACCACCGTTGCACCTGGCAGCCCTGGGGCGAAGGGCGTCGGCGGCAATCCTGGCATGAACGATGGCGTTCCGGGCCTGGCGTGCAAAACGCTCGACTTTACTAATACAGGCGACTGCGTCCCCTAGCCCCCCATGACCACACCGACCGTCCTCGCCCATCGCTACCGTCTTAGCCACGAGCTTGCTCGCGGTGGCATGGGCTCAGTTTGGGTTGCCGATGATCTGACCACTGGACAGCCTGTTGCCGTCAAGTTGATGGATCCGGAAATGGCCCAGTCGGGCGAGGCTCGGGCTCGGTTTGTGCGGGAGGCTCAGGCGGCTTCTTCGCTTCGTAGTCCGCACGTGGTCGAGGTTCTCGACTGCGGCATCGACGGTCGCACGGTGTTCATTGTCATGGAGCTTCTTCGCGGCGAGGACCTGGACACGGTCCTTCGTCGCGAAGGTCGTCTTACGACCTCCAGGCTTGCGATCTTGATCAAACAGGTCTGTAAGGCGCTGGAGCTCGCCCACGAGGCGGGCATCGTCCATCGCGACCTCAAGCCTGGAAACATCTTCTTGGTGCCTACGCCTGGGGGAGAGATTGCCAAGGTGCTGGACTTTGGCATTGCCAAAGCCAGCGGACCGGACGTTGTTGGACATGCCACGCAAACAGGCACTCTGCTGGGCTCACCTCACTACATGGCTCCCGAACAGGCCCGCCGCTCGAAGGACGTGGACCACCGCTCCGACTTGTGGGCTTTGGGGGTGGTGGTGTTCCGCGCGCTCACAGGCAAGCTTCCCTTTCCGGGCAGCGAAATCGGCGACATCATTGTCAAGGTTTGCGCTGACCCTGTGCCCGTTCCTTCGGAGATTGAGCCTGAGGTCGGCGCGGGCGTTGATCGCTTCATTGCCCGCGCTTTGAGCCGCGAACCCGACAAGAGGTTTCAGAGCGCGCGGTCGTTTTCCGAGACCCTTGCTCGATTGGTAGGCTCTTCTGTCCGCTGGGATGACCCGGCTCCTACGTCGAGCCCGTCTGGAAGCGCTGCACTGGAGAGGTCGTCCGCTCCGGGGCTACCCATTCCATCGAATCCTGTTTTTGGCGCTCCGCCCTTGCCGCCCGCGCGCAAGCCTTCGCCGGCTGACTCGCAGGGAACCTTGGCGCCTGCTGGGCAGAGCGTGCGGATTGCTCCGAAGGGGATTCCGCCCCTGGCCATCGCTTTTCTGGCCCTTGGACTTGGCTCGCTTTCGGGTACCCTGATCTACCTTTGGGGTCCACTTCAGACCTCCACCTCGCTGCCGGCACCGGCCACCCCGCCTAGCGCTCCAGTACTGGCCACGACTTCTAGCGCGGCCGGTCCGCCGCCACCTGCGACGTCGCCATCGGCCCAAGAGCCTGCATCCCCGGCTCCATCCGCGAGCGCTTCGGCATCGGCGGAGCCAGGGCCGACTCTGAAACCTAAGAACACCCCCCCTCGACAACCAAAAAGTCCACTCGGTTTCTGACTATGCCGCGTTGCACCGCCTTGCTCTTGGTCCTTTTCCCCTGCCTACTACTGCCAAGCCCCGCTCGCGCGGAACGACCGCAGTCGGCACAAGACGTGGCCCGCACCTTTGGTGAGCAGGGCATCGTGCTGTTCGAACAGGGCAACTGGCAAGATGCCTTGGATCGCTTTCAGCGGGCCGAGGATCTGTATCACGCTCCCACGTTGGTCCTCTTCATGGCACGTTGCGAGGTCAAGCTCGGTCGCTGGTTGCAGGCGCGGGATCGCTATCAGCAGATCGCCAACGAGACGTTGCCAAAGGGCGCATCCGCAGCATTTGCCAAGGCGAAGGCCGACGCCGCGAGTGAGCTGGCGGAGCTGCTGCCGCGCGTGCCGACGTTCACTCTGATCATCGATGGCGCCTACGAAGAGGTCGTGGAAGTTCAGCTCGATGGCAAGGTGATCGCCGCGGAGACCTTGAGAGCCGGGGTTGCGGTCAACCCAGGGCGGCACGAAGCGAAGATCTCTTCAGGGAGCGCGGAGCCGACCATCTACATCTTTCAGGCGGTGGCAGGAGACGCCAAGCGCACCGTGATTCGGTTATCATCGGCTGCGCCGGCAGAGCCCGTGCCCCCGAAGCCTCCCGAGGAAATCGACCCCCTCATCGTCGGCGTGGGCGCAGGCATCACCGTGGCGGCCGCAGTGGCAGGCGGCGTCGGGGTCGCGGTCTCCAATGGTGCCGTCTCGGACATGCACGCTATCGAGGACGACGCCACCTGCGGGGGTCGTTGGACGACCTGCAGAGATGCCTGGGACGATGCCAACGACAAGCGGGTGGACTACGCGAATTTCGCCATGTGGAGCTTCGTGACTGCAGGCGCTGCAGTGGTTGCAACCGGGTTGTACATTGGAGTTGTGGTGCTGGACGGTCAGGACGACCAACCGGCGGCGACGGTGGTCCCCTCTGGACCCGGTGTGGGTGGAGTTTCTGTTGTGGGTAGGTGGTAAGATGGAGAGCCGCAGTTACAGGTTGGTGTCCCACCTCGGGATGTTGGGGCTACTCGGCGTCTTGGGGGCGTGTGCCTACGCACCAGAAGATCGTAAAAATCCCTACGCTGGTCGCGCGCCGAGGGCCAACGACGACGGTGGTGGTGGTCAGTCGGGGTCAGGTGGGGGTGCCGCTGGGTCAGCCGGCGGTGCGGGCGGGTCGGGTGGGGACGGATCGGCCTTTTCGTGCATTCCAGGACCCAGTCCCTTGGCGGCGGAATGCGGAATCTTCATGGATCCGAACGGGGGCTCTGATGCGACCGGAGACGGCTCCCCGGAGGCTCCTTACCAGACGTGGTCGAGAGCGATAGGGGCGTCTGCGACTGGCGGCTCGATCTACATGTGCGTGGGTGAGAGTCAGCTAGTGGGTGGAACGGGGATCGTGCTCGACAAGCAAGTAGTCATTTGGGGAGGTCTAAACTGCGAGAACTGGACTGCGGATTCGGTCGATTTTTCGATTCTCGCGGGTGGCAGCGCGGATAGCCCACCACTACGCGTCGCCGCCGGAGGATCTGGCGCTGAGCTCCATCGCGTGAAGATCGTCGCTCCAGACGCGACGCTTCCAGGCCAGTCACCCACTGCCGTCATCATGGAGGGTACGGAGTTGTCACTGTTGGATTGCGAGATCGTCGCGGGTCGCGGGGCAGCCGGGGAAAAAGGCGTGACTCCGTTGGGGATGGGCGCGCCGGGCGAATACGGGTACGACGGCCACCCCGGATGTTTTGGTGCTGCGCAAATAGGCGGTTCAGGGGCCTTCAGTTCGTGTACTGGAGAGTACTCGTGGGGTGGGAATGGGGGTGATGCTCACGATGACGCTGGCATGTCAGGGGAAGACGGCGCGCCCGCGGGTCCTCCAAATGGCGGGGCAGGGGCAAGCGCCCTTGTGCCCTACTGCAAAGACGGTGGTGACGGCGCGGATGGACTCGCGGGGCCCTCAGGGCTCGGCGGCACTTCGCCGGGATTCCTCGACGTGATTGGCTATCTGGGAAACGACGGGGAGCCGGGTCTTGAAGGGTCAGTCGGGCAAGGAGGCGGTGGCGGCGGAGCTTCTGGTCCTTCACGTGGCGGTGGAGGCCAGTGTCCGGTAGGGTCAGCCGGCGCATCGGGAGGTGGGGGAGGTGCGGGAGGTTGTGGCGGTCTCGGGGGCGCGGGGGGGCACGCGGGCGGGGCCAGCATCGGGCTAATTGCCTTGGCATCCCAGTCGATTTTGCACTTGGAAGGCACAAGCTTTACTGTCAGTGACGGTGGTGCCGGAGGCGACGGTGCCGCGGGGCAGCTTGGCGGCGCGGGCGGCAAAGGTGGCATCGGCGGTCCTCCCGGACCTTGCGGTTCTTGCAAGTCGGGCTGCGATGGCGGCACCGGAGGTCACGGCGGACAGGGCGGATCCGGTGGAGGAGGCCAAGGTGGGCACTCGATAGGTATTGCCTCCGCAGGAGCCATTCTTGTGGACGGTCGCGTCAGCTATGTTCTTGGGCTGGGAGCGCCCGGGGGGGCGCAAGGTCCCGGAGGGCAGGGATTGAGCGTCGGAAAGCACGGGATGGCTTGCTCCACGCTTGATTTCTCCACCGGAGCCTGCGAGCACTAGATAGATTGACGTGATTGGCGAGCCAACTCCTTCGGAAGCAGTGGAACCAACCAACACTCATACGTTGGATTGAAGTCGCCCAAGCGTGCTTCCCCCCTTGCCCCTCGCGGGCGGCCGCCGATAGAGTGCCAAGTGCCGGTTGACCGGACACTTAGAATCTTGGCTTGGGGTCGCCGATCACCCCTGCCTTCGGAGGCACCTTGGGCGGGGCCTTTTCGGCTGGGGAAGGTCCGGTTGTTCCAGGTCTGGCCCCAGCGCTCTTTGGTTTGGCGGTCGAGGTCGACGTCGGAGCTGGTATTGTGTCGGTCGTCTCAGGCGCGCTGGCCGCGACCGCGGGGGACGCCTTTGGCTCGAGTCCGACCATCGCTGACGGCACCGGCGCGGCGGGCAAGGGTGCGACATCCGTTGGGCGCTGCGTAGGTGTTGCGCTCTCCGTGGGCGGTGCTTCCGCTGGACCTTGCCTTGTCGCCAGTGCCAGACCTATCGCCACGCCAGCCACCACCAGGATGCCGACTGCGACTGCTACGATAGTCCCCGAGCCACTTTTGGGCTTCTTCGTGAACGAGTAGGGACCGACCGCGCCGTCCGAGTGGGGAATGCTCGAGCGTCTCCCCATGTCCTGTACCGGTGCAGGCGGCTGATGGTAGGCGTCTGCCTGACTGGACGGTCGCGCAGGGGGCCAGTTGGAAATGCTGTTTCTGCCTTCCAGGGCCAGATCTTTGGGCGGTGGCGGCAGAGGAATCACGGGTTGGGCGCTGGCGCCTGGCAACATCGCTGGCCGACTCGAGGGCGCGTCGACCCTTCCTCGGCCGGTGCGGCTGGCGGTATCCTCCGGATCCGTTTCTAACGCGGCCACACGCGTGATCTCTTCGGGGACTACGAACCTCCCCGAGCGGGACTCGTCGTCGCCACCGGCAGACGTCGGTCTCCGCGCGTCCTCTACCCGGTAGCTGGCGCCGACGTCCGAGACACGACCGTCCTGCTCGTGCTTGCCTTGATAGGCGAACTTCTCTCGCCAACCCTGGATTTGGACCTGCTTCTCTTCTACCACCTCTGCCCCAAAGAGCTCCCGTGCGATGGCGCGCTCGTCGCGTGGCACTTCGGATAGCTCCCAGATGCGCCCCATCAGCGCTTCGGAGAAGGCGTTCTGACGCATCACGAAGCGCACGGTCACGCCCCCTGGAAGGTCCCGCTCCCCGCCGGTCGTAACCTGCGTCCAGCGGACATTGGACTTGTACAAAACCGAAGCGATGCGCGCCGCCGCCGTGGCGATGGACAGGAATGGCTCGTCGTCGTCATGCACGATGGAGATGCGCTGCTCGACCGCTTGAGGAGCCTTGTAGGTCCAAGGCAAGGCGCTCCGTTCGGGCTCGGGGAGGTCTTCGAATCCTTGGACGTAGCTTTCCAGAACTTGCGGAAGAGCGCTTGGGTTGGAGGCCGCACATTGAACGTATTGCTGGTAGAAGTCGCGCGTCGCGCGCTCCACCTCGGCTTCGCTCAAGATGTGGCGGAAGAAGGTGGTTGACGCTTCTAGCAAGACGTCTTCTGTAAAATTTCGGTCAACCCCCGCCAGGGCGTGGGCGAAGGGCGGATTGACCCTCCCCGTGTGGTCTACCGCGCCTTCGATGCGCAAGCCCAGAATGAGGCCGAGACCGCCGTGTCCAGGCTCGAACTGGGTGTCGTCCCTGGACAGGTTGGCGATGGCAAACGCGTAGTGGGCCCCCGGCTGCGGCTCGACGTATTTTACGAGCCGCGTCAGGTGACTGTAGTGCGTTGGCGTGAAGCCGCCTTGGGGCACCTCGGGCGCGTAGATGAAGTCGATTTGGTGCCCTGGCACGTGCCCGTGGAGCACATGGTAGAACGCCGCCCCCTCGGCGCGGTAGCGCAGCAGGGAATAGCCGGCCACAGCGGCGCTAGCGACCATTGCTGGCTCCAAGCTTGGCGACGGGGCGCGTTCCGCCGTTCACATAGGGGACCTCACCCATCCCCGGCAAAGGTCCCGTATTCGTAGGCGGGTTCATCGCATGCTGAGCGAGCGCCGCGAACTTCGCTGACGTCGTCGCCTGACCTTCCGTCTTCATCCGCTGCAAGAGCTGCGTGTCGTAGGCGTTCTTTGGCAAGATGCGCTCCACGAAGTGCGAGAACAAATGGTGAACGTTGTGGCCGTAGCTCGCCGAGCCCACGAACACGCGCACGTCGATCTGACCTTGATAGCGCTCCAGGTCTTGAATCAACCTACCGTAGTGGTGGCGCGCCAGGCGCTCTACCTCTAGCGGTGTGCCCGCCAAGACGTCGCTCTTGTTGATGAAAAGCACCACGCTCTTGCACGAGGCCACTGTCTTCGGCGAAAAGAAGTATTTGAGCGCTTGAGGCTGGAACTCGCGCAGTTGGTCTTCCACCCTGGCGGCGTCGAACTTGTTGTTCTCGGTGCCCGTCAGGTCGACCACGATCAACAGGCCGTGGATCTCTTCCACCACCAGCTCTTGCTGCGCGTCGACGATGTGCTCGCCTCCCCAGTCGCCTACCTCGAACACGTGCTCGGTGATCACGTCCTTGTTGGCCACGTGGCTGACGGTGCGCTCGTAGCGCTCTATCTTCGTCCCTTGCAACAGGCCCAGGTCGGTCAGCGGGTTGGCCCACTTGAGCGTCAGCGACGTTTTGCCGGTACCCTTTACGCCTAGGGTCAGGATCTTGTACGTCTTTCTGTGGACCTTGGGGCGCTTCTCCAGCTCGACTCGCAGCCAGTCGATCTCCTGCTGCTGGTGGTCGAGCCAGGTCACCTTCTGCTTGTCCTCGGCGTAGGCCTCGTCAAGCTTCTTCGAGAGGTGCGCCGCTTGGGACCGCAGGGGCTCGATTTGGGTGTTTGTCTGACGCAATGTCTCGGACCAGGCAGAGACATCGGCCAGCTTGGCCGCCGTGTCCTCGTGAAGCTGCCGCAACTTGGCGTTCTTCAAGAGCAAGATGATGGTGGTGACGGCGAACAAAACCGCCAATCCTCCGATGATCAACGGACCCACGATGCTCATTGCGCTACCTCGTGCCCTTTTGCGACGGCCCCTGTTGCAGCAGCTTACGGAATGAAATCATGCGCTGATGTCACGCGCAAGCCCATGCAGGCCGATTGTCATTGTCCCTGGCATTTTTGGGGCCACTGAATGTCTCGGACAGTGAGTGTCCGAGACGAAAGGCATTGTCAGACCTGTCAGACGGTCGCTCGACGACTGAACGAACGTTCTCTTGCTTGACGGAAGGCCCGCAGTGCGCGAACCCAGCACTTGGCTGCCGTCACGACAACTGCAACGGCGATCCTACCGATGGTTGCGAGATTCATACATCGACGGACGCTGCGCACTGCGGAAGCTGCGACAGTGTGTGCGGTAGCGATCGGGTCTGCCAGGGAGGCGCCTGCGTCGCGGGGTGCTCCTTACCCCTGGCCGACTCCCTGGCCGACTGTGACGGCGTTGCGTCGAACGGATGCGAGACCGATACACTCACGGACCACGACAACTGCGGTGAATGCGGCCACGTCTGCGAGGCCGTGAACACTTTCAGCATGTGGTGCGACCTCGTGGCGCCGCCGCGCTATCCGCTCGTGCGCCATGGGGGGCTGTTTGCACCGGCGCTAGCGTGGAAGGGCTTAGGAGGCCATTGTGCCCTTGCTTTCGAGCCTCGGGTTGCCCACGACGCCGCCCGTGAGAGCCCGCGCGAGGTCACCGACGCTGTTCGACGCGGACCCATGCTAGTGTACGCGTAGCCGCAAGGCTCTGGCTTGGACGGGGCAACGTCGCGTCGGAGCTCGCCGATGCTGCGCGGAGGTGCGTGCGAAAAGCCCGTGCTCTGGGGATTGAGGTCCGTTTGCAGCAGCGAAAGGCGCTCGCTGGTGCGCCTTTGGGTTGGGCGTAGAAGCGGGAGGCCTTTTGGATTGCCTAGCCGCTGCGGCACCGACGAGCACATCTACCCTTGGGGGAACACGAGCCCGTCGGATCAGGCGTGCTGGGGCCGCGATACGTTCTGCGCCGTCGGCAGCTTCCCGTTTGACCACCACCGCCTACTCGCTTGTCGGCGCACCTTACCTGGCGCAGAACAGGTTCGCAGCTCTGAACGCAAGGGCCAGGCCGTGCACCCAACACCAGCTCATGCGAACACCTATTGGTCCTCTTGGCGTTTTCCTCGCGGCGGCACTATTGCTCGTCGGTTGCCCACTCGATCCCCTTCCGAGGCCCATGGGCGACAAGGGGGCCGGTAATGCGGTGAGCAGCTCGGAGACCGCGAGCAGTGGGGCTACAGGCAGCGGTGGAGCGGGGGGCAGCAGCGGCAGCGGGGGTGACGGCGGCGACGGGGGAACTCCGTGCCAGAACTTGGATTGCGCGTGCGACTTCGGCAAAGTTGGAAAACGGTGCTCGCCCAGCGAACCGTGCACCAATTGCACATGCCAGGGCTCGCTGGGCGATTGTGACGCAACGACCCCCGACTGCGAGACCGACCTCTGGGAGGATCCAACCCACTGTGGCGGGTGCGACGTATCCTGCGGCGAAGCTACCGGTAAGGAGATTTGCAGCGCTGGAAAATGCGCTTGCTCGGATGGCTCGCCCTACTGCGCTGCCCTCGGGGGCTGTGCTGGCTCGCTCAGCGATCCGAAAAACTGCGGCTGCGGCGCCTACTGCCAACCGGGCGAAGTCTGTGTTGGCGGCTCCTGCGAGTGCGCTCCCGGCCTCATGCCATGCCAAGTGGGTTGCTCCAATCTCGTTGATGACGTCGAGAATTGCGGAGTGTGCGGAAACGCGTGCGGTGAGTACACCAACTACTACTGCGGCTGGACATGCGTTGCGGGTCAATGCGTTAGCAGCGCGCCGATCTGTCCCGCGGGAAAAGCCTTCTGCGACTCATGCGACTCGATGTATGACGATTGGTGCACCGACATCCTCTCTACCACCTGGCATTGTGGGGCCTGCGACATCGTGTGCCCCACCGGCGGTCCGCATACGACGACGTCTTGCGTGCTAGGGCAATGTCAGACCGTATGCTTTTCCGCCTTTGCCGACTGCAATGGCGATATCCAGGGCGACGGCTGCGAGCTCCAGGTTTGGGGCGACGTCAACAACTGTGGCGGCTGTGGTCATTCGTGCAGTCCAGGTGGGTGCATTACGGGCGAATGCACGGCGTACATCATCACCCAGGCGCAGACGTCCCCCGTAGCGCTCACACTTGACGCCACCGCGCTCTACTGGGCGAACAAAGGTAGCGGTGGACCCGATGGGCAGATCGTCCGGGCGGACAAGGTGCCCGGAGCGGCACCCAGCGTTCTCGTTTCAGGGCGCGTTGGACCGGTGGGGGTGATAGAAGCAGCCGGCTTGATCTATTGGGTGGAGACGGGACATACAGGTCAATCCGACGGGGCGGTGATGGCGGTCCCCGCCGGGGGCGGTGCGCCCCTGCCCATCGCATCGGGCCAAGCTTACCCTCTCAGTCTTGCCAAGGACGGTACCTCGCTTTACTGGACGGCACACGAAGGTGCCGCGCTGTACTCGACACCGCTTGGTGGAGCAGGACCGGTAACGCAAGTGGCGACGCTTGTCGGCCCGCGGCGCATCGCGGTGGCGGGGTCCTACGCCTATGTGACGCAACTAAATGGCACTCTGTCGCGAATTTCCCTTGGCGCCGGAACCATTGATGTGCTCGCGGCAGGGTTGGGAGATCCGTGGGGTCTGGTCGTCGACGACACGAACGTCTATGTTCGATTGGCCGCGGGAAGCATCATAAGCGTACCCATCGCGGGAGGAGCGCAGAAGACGCTGGCAAGCAACCTGGACAGCAGGGTGGATATCAGCCTTGACGGCGCCAACCTGCTCTATGGCAGTCAGACGTCGTTGCTCCGGACATCCGTCGTGAGCGGTGGCAAGGCGAACGTGTCGAGCAATCCGGCGACCGCCGTAGCGCCCGATGCGAGCGCCCTGTTCTGGGTCGACGCCAGCTCGGGCGTGGTGTTCGGCGTGACGCGCTGACGACGAAGTGCTCGTCTCGGTCAACGAAGCGCTGCTGCCGACTGCCGCGGATCCCTCGGTGGCCCGCCCGAGCACTTGCTCCGATGCCGCGTCGCATGGCTCGCCTCGCGCTCCCCGATGGTCGCGCTGTCTTCTGCGAGCTCGCGGGGGGACGCGTTGACCGCCCGCGGGAACGTCACATGGCGCAACAGGCCCACTCATCGCTCCCAGGAGCAAATACCGCCCCACTGCCCCGACCCCATTCGCCTCCGCGATCCCCCAAAATCTGGGTGGGCCGCCTGCAAAGTGCTCCGCGGAGCAAGAAAATCCGCCCTACCCCGCTCTTTCGGGCTCCACGGAGCAAGAAAATCCGCCCCCCGCCGCTCGTTTGGGCTCCGCGGGGCAATTTTGGTCCGCCACCTCCCGCTCGTTTGGGCTCGCCGGAGCGATTTTCATCCGCCACCCCGGCCCCAAAGGCTCCGCGGAGCAACTTCGGCCCGCCACCTCCCGCTCAAAAGAGCTCGGTGGAGCGATTTTGGTCCGGTGCCCCCGCTCCCAAACGCTCCGCGCAGCAAAGTCTCCCCACCGACCCCCGCTCCCAAGGCTGCGCGGAGCAGCTCAGCTCGCATCGCCGCGGTTGGGTTCCACGCGGCATGTCTACCCAACTACCCAGCCATGAGCAAGACCCTCCGGGCCGCGCCAGGGAGGGTGCTCTTACGCGCTCTTACCTGTCATCTACCCATCCAGCCCCGTGATGGTCGTCTCAGCCCGTGGGAGATGCCGTAGAGGTCGAGACAGGCAAGCTCGGCTTGATCAAGGCCCGCACGGATGCGCCTTCCTGCGCAAGGGCGAACTCAGCGGTCGTCCCGGGGCACGGCGAACTCTACGACGAGGCCCTCCGCAGCTGCGGCCAACGTGAGCTTGCGGTCGAACGCCACGAACGCAGGTGTGGGTCGGAAGTACGCTTCGAGGGAGAGCGCGCTCGCCAAATGCAAGGCGTCAAACCCTCGGAGCGCGCGACGCTCCGCGAGATCCCCCGCCGAGGCCGCGATCGCGGTATCGAGCTCGACGACGACGTAGCGGCCGAGGTCGCGATCCAGATCGCGAACGGCACCGCGAAGGGCGCCTGCGGTCAGTCCACCTTCTCGTCGGCGTCGTGCGAGCGCGGCTCGCGCCTCCGGATAGGCGACCCTCGACGTCGCAACGAAACGTGCGGCAGCAACCCACTTCGCAACGTCGTCCGAGCCGTCTTCTTCGACGTAGAGCTTCACGAGCGCGCTTGTGTCGAGATAGACAATCAACGACGGTCCTCGATGACGGCTTCGGCCGCGGACGGTCCGCGCACGCGCGCCCGACGCGACGCGCCCTGCGGCTTTCCGCCGCTCCAGGCGACCTTCCCCTCCGCGACCAGCCGGGCCACGGTATCGTCGTCGGCAGGCGCGCCAAAGGGGACGATGCGCGCCACGGGCTCGTTGCGATCGGTGACCACGAGCGCCTCGCCGGCTCGTACGCGGCGGATCATCTCGCTCGCGTGGTCTCGCAGCTCACGAATGCCCACCGTGGCGGTCGATCGCGTCATGGCCACATCCTGTCGTAATGTGGCCACATCGTCAAGCGCCGGACTCACGCGCCCCGCGCGAGGGTCGCGGCACGTCAGTCCCAGCGCCCCAATCAACGCGCGGGAGCGGCTTCTGCCAGCGGGGCGCGCACGGATAGCCCGCGTACTTGCTCGGCGATGCGCTGAAATTCGCGCATGTTGCTCGAGACTACAGTGGCGCCGATGGCGCGCGCACTGAGCGCGATCAGGATATCGTTCGTGACGCCCAATCGGTCCTTCCTCGTTGCAGCCTCGCCGTGGAGCGCCCGCAGCACGATCGTGGCCCTATCGAAAATCTCCCCGGTCGGCATTACCCGAGCCGCAGGCAGTCCGGAAAACACTTCAGGTGCGCGTGGCGAAGCACTATTCGCCTTCCCAAAGGGCGTGATTTTGGAAGATGCCGCGCAAGACGGGGTGACCGCGACCGCAGCCAAACATGGCGTCAGGCGCTTTTCAGTCTACCAGTGGCAGCGCAAGGTTTCCAAAGCCGCGGCGGGAAAAGGTTCAACCTTCGGGCCCACACCGGATCCGGTCTCGCCGGCAGGTTCAACCTACCCCTCGAGACCGGGATCGGTGTCCCTCGGTAGGTTCAACCTTACCCGAGACCGCTT
>CAYLJT010000080.1:0-15588 GCA_964383995.1 uncultured Polyangiaceae bacterium | reverse complement strand
ACGCGTGCGTCAGGTCTTCGAGCGCGCGGAGGCGGAGCTGGGGCCCGTCACCTCGGTCCTTTCCGCGGTCGGCGTATCCGGCGGCGAAGCGCTTCGCGCCCTGCAAGACACCCGACCGAGCGACGTGGGTCGGGTGTTTCGTGCCAAGCACGACGGCCTGCTGACCGTCCTCGAGACGCTACCCGACAGCGTCCGTCGCCTGGTGTTGATGTCCTCGTTGTCGGTGCCCATCGGCGGTGTCGGGCTCGGCGCGTACGCGGCTGCCAACGCCTACCTTGACGCGACCGCCGAGTCCCTCTCCTCGAACGGCGCGCTGCGCGTGCTGGCCATCGATTGGGACGCCTTTCGACCTGCCAAAGCCCCCGCCGACGAAGCCCTCCTCGGGCTCGACGAGGCCGGCGCGCTGCTCGACGCGGCCTTGTCTCACCCCTCGCTGTCCCGCTTCGTGGTGGTCAAGGGCGACCTCCAGAAGCGCCTGGAGAAGGCAAGTCAGGGCGCGCGTGGCTCCACCGCCGACACCGCCGCGCCGCGGGAGAAGCACCCGCGCCCGGACCTCGGCGTACCGTACACCGCGCCCACCAGCGAGACCGAAGAGGTTTTGGCCAACATTTGGTCCGATGTTCTGAGCGTCGAGCCGGTCGGCATCCACGACAACTTCTTCAAGCTCGGCGGCGATTCGCTGCTGGCGATTCAGGTCAGCGCCAAGCTCCGAGCCAAGCTCGACGTGGAGATCCCAGTCGGCGAGCTGTTCGAGGAGGCCACCATCCACTCGCTCGCCGCGCGGATAGACGCCAAACGCTCGGCGGCGCAGGCGCAAAACGATGCGCTGCTGGAAAAGCTTGCCTTGGTCGAAGGAATGTCCGACGAGGAGGTCGCGCGCATGCTCGAAGAGCTGGGGGACAGCCATGGATGATCCGAGGGCGCGCCTCGCGCGGCTTTCTCCGGAGAAACAGCGTCTTTTGGAGCGCCTCGCGGCGCGCGAACGGGCGACCCCGCGCCCCGGCCCGGCGGCCGTGATCGACGAGACTCGCTTCGACTTCGACAAGGAAGAGGGCATCAAGGAAAAATCTGACATTCGCGCCTTCTACGACGCGGTCAACGGTCAGCTCAACGCCAGCGAGCTCGCGGGGTTCTCCCTGTTTCTCAACTACGGCTACGTCGAGAACGACGCGCCCTCGTTCGCGCAGTCTCGGCCCTCGGCCTCCACGCTGGGCAAGAACGCCGTGCGCCTGGTGTTGGAGCTCGTCGGCGACTTCCCTCTCCGCTCTTCCCAGCGCGTGCTCGACGTCGGCTGTGGACGGGGCGGGACGGTCTCGGTGTTGCGCCGCTATTTCGAGGTCGGCCCCGTGACGGGCCTCGATCTGTCGAGCGTCGCCATCGACTTCTGCGCACGCGCCCACGGCGACGAAGCCACCCACTTCCTGGTGGGAGACGCCGAGCACCTTCCCTTCGACGACGCGAGCTTCGACGTGCTGACCAACGTCGAGTCTTCCCACGCCTACCCGGACCCCGACGCCTTTTTTCGCCAAGCGTCGCGGGTCCTGAAACCGGGCGGCGTGTTTCTGTACACCGACATCGTGGCCACCCAGGATCGCAAGGCGCGCGAGGCTTTCCTCGCGACGCTCGGGCTCTTTCCAGAGCATTTCCGAGACATCACCAGCAACGTGCTGCTCTCCTGCGATGAGACCGCCGCCTCCCACACCCGGGCCTTTCGCAGCGACAACTCCGCCGCCATCATGGAGCGCTTCTTGGGCGTGCGCGGCACGGCCCTCTACGATGCCATGAAAGACGGCACGCAAAAGTACTTGCTTTATCGGTTCCGCAAAGGAGAAGCTGCCCTGTGAGCGAAGAAGGCCGGGACGACGAGCCCTTGGTAGACGCCCGACGGGAGCGCCTGTCGGAAGACCGCAAGCGGCTCCTCGACATGATCTTCAAGAACCGGAAAAACGGGGACGCCGCGGGGGAGCCCGACGACGCCGCGGGCTCGGAAGGCGCCGATCCAGCCGGCTCGCGCGCCTCGCCGAGGCTCGTGCGCATGAAGGCGGGCGGCACAAAACCCCCGTTTTTCTGCGTCCACGCCATCCTGGGCTCGGTATTTCCTTACCAGAAGCTCGCCTTGCACATGCCCGACGACCGGCCCTTTTACGGCATCGAAGCGCGGGGCATGGACGGTCAGGAGCCCCCGCTCGACGACGTGTACGCGATGGCGGCATCTTACCTCGCTGCCATCGAGCAGGTGTGGCCCTCGGGGCCCTACCACATCGGCGGCTACTCGTTCGGGGCCTCGGTCGCCTACGAAATCGCGCGGCTCGCGCGGGAGCAAGGCAAGGCCGTGGGGCTCGTCGCGCTGATCGGTATGGGCGCGCCACCGCAGGCGGCGGTGCCCGGATGGGAAGAGAACATGCGCTTCACGATGCAATACTTTGACGATCTGCAGCGGCTCGTGAAAAACACCATGTTGGCAGAAATGGGGCCCGCCGGGGCGCAAATCCCCGACCCCATCGCGGCCTTCGAGGCGCAGCTCACCCCCATGCAGCGGGTCATGCTGGCAAACGGCCGGGCCCAACTGAAATACGCCCCTCGCCCCTACCCGGGGGATCTTGACGTCATCGTGACGCGCGAGCAAGCTCCGCCCGGGCCCCCCGACGCCACCATGGGCTTTGGCACCCTCGTCGGGGGCACCGTCCACACCCAGACCCTCAGCGGGAATCACCTCAGCATGTTCGACGAGCCCCACGTGGTGGAGCTCGCCGACCTCCTCGCCCGACGACTCGCGGACCAAGAAGGCGGAGCCCCATCATGATTCAACGAAGGCGCATCCTCTCCGTCGACGGCGGCGGCATCTGCGGTCTTACCTCGGCCCGTTGGCTTCGGCAGCTCTGCGAAAAGGACACCACGTTCCTTACCACCTGCGGCGACGCGGCCTCCCCAGTTCTAACCTCTTTCGCCTGGCGCGGTGAGGAGGACAAGGCGCAATCATGACTGAGTCCATCGCAGGGTACGACATCGTCGAGACGATCCAGACGCAGGCCGGGGGATCGAGCGTGCGCCGCGCCCGACGCAGGGCGGATGGCACGACCGTGGTCATCAAGACGTTCGCGACGGCGTTTCCTGCGCCCGAAGAGGTCGCCAGGCTGGAGCACGAGCACACCCTCGGCAAGGATCTGCACCTCCCCGGCGTGGTGGGCCACCTCGACCTGATTCGCGTGGGCACCTCGGTGCACCTCGTGTTGGAGGATTTCGGCGCGGTATCCCTGGAAACGATGCTCGCGGGCGGTCCCCTCGATCTTCGACGCTTCGTGCGGATTGCCCGGGCCGCCGCGGCTGCCCTGGCCGACCTCCACGGCGCGGGCATCGTCCACAACGACATCTGCCCCGCCAACATCCTGAGCACCCTCGACGGGACGCAGGTCAAGATAGCCGACCTCGGCACCTCCACACGGCTCTCCCGCACCGAGCAGCAGGTGCACCACCCGACGCGTCTGGAGGGCACCCTGGCGTACATGTCGCCCGAGCAAACCGGGCGCATCAACCGCGCCGTCGATCGCCGCGCAGACCTCTATTCGCTGGGCGCAACCTTCTACGCCCTGTTGACGGGTGGACCGCCCTTTGCGGCGGTCGACGCTATGGGCCTCATCCACGCGCACATCGCGCGGAGCCCTGTGCCGCCCACCGCGAAGCGCAAGGACGTCCCCCCGGTGCTGTCCGACCTGGTGCTGACCCTGTTGGCGAAGACACCCGAAAATCGCTACCAGAGCGCCCTCGGCCTGCTCGCCGACCTGGACAAATGTCTGAGTCAAATGGACGAGGCCGGCCGCATTCCGGCCTTCCAACTGCGCAGCGAGGACCGGCACCTACAGTTCTCCGTGTCCGAGAAGCTCTACGGTCGCGACAAAGAGCTGGCACAACTGCTCGAGGTCTTCGACCGCGCCAGCACGGGGGGCCTGGAGGTCATCGCGCTGCTCGGCCAACCCGGCATCGGCAAGTCGGTGCTCGTGCACGAAATTCACAAGCCGATCGTCGAGCGCCGAGGCTATTTCACCCGCGGCAAGTTCGATCAGCTCGCGCAAGCGACGCCGCTGTCCGCCGTGGTAAGGACGCTGCGCGACTTGACCCAGCAGCTCCTCGCCGACAGCCCCGACAAGGTCAGCCGCTGGCGAGAGCGGCTCATGGCGTCGACCGAGGGCGACGCCGCCGTGATCCTCGACGTGGTGCCCGAGGCCAGCCACATCCTGGGTCTGCTGCCACCTCCACAAGACCTCGGTCCGATCCCGAACCGCGAGCGCTTCGATCACATCCTGCGTGCGTACGTCCAGGCCTTCGCGTCCGCCGAGCAACCCGTCGCCCTGTTCCTCGACGACCTGCAATGGGCCGACGCCGCGTCGCTTCGTTTCCTGGTCGGCCTGGCGACGGACCCGGCTACGCGGAACATCCTCTTGATCGGCGCCTACCGCAACACAGAGGTGGACGGCAACCACCCGCTCACGCTGGCCCTCGAGAAGATCAGCCTGGCGAAGACCCCCGTCCATCTCATCGAGCTCTTGCCCCTCTCTGCCACCGACCTTACCTCCATGGTGGCCGATTCGCTCGACAAGAAGCCCGAGACCGTGCTCGAGCTGTCGTCGTTGCTGCGCGCCAAGACCGGCGGAAACCCGTTCTTCGTCACCCAGTTCTTGCGCGGGCTCGTGGAAGACAAGCTCCTCCGCTACGACGGCAACAGCCAGGAGTGGCGCTGGGACAGCACGGCGATCTCCCGCCTTTCCGTGCTCGGCGACGTCGCTCAGTTCATGTCCGACAAGATCGGACGCTACCCCGAGGAGACGCGGGAAACCCTGGCTTTTGCTAGCTTCTTGGGAGCGACGTTCGATCTGGACACGCTGTGCCTGATCACCAAGAAGAGCGCGCGCGCCACCGCGACCACCCTCTGGCAACCCATGGAAGACGGGCTGCTGATCCCCCTCGACGCGGGGTTTCAGTACTTTCAGTTCATGGACCCGGACAGCGAGGAGACCGCCTCGAAGACCGGGACCGTCAGCTACAAATTCGCCCACGACCGCATTCAAGAAGCCTCCAACTGCTTCGTGTCACCGGAAGACGTGCCGGGCACGAGCCTACGCATCGCGCGCCTCTTGCTGCAGCGCGAGGGGGGCGCGCCGACCGACGATCGCTTGTTCGACATCGGCGGACACTTCAAGGCGGCGCACGCGCTGCTGCTCGCCTCCGACACCGCCGAGCGGATTCAGGTAGCCGACCTCCACCTGCGTGTCGCCGAGCGCGCGAAGGCGGCGACCGCCTACGCCACCGCCCTCGGGCATGTCAAGGCCGGCATCGACCTGATGCCCGCCGACGCATGGAACAGCGACTACACGCGCATGTACAAGCTCCACCGAGAGCAGATCGACTGTGAGTTCTTGGCGGGGAACATCGACGCCGCAGAAAGCGCCTACAACGAGGCCGCCCTGCACGTGAAGGGCAACGTCGACCGCGCCGAGCTGGCGCAGCTCATGATCCGCATCTGCCTGACCGCCGACCGCATCGTCGACGGCCTGCGCATCGGTCGCGAGAGCTTGCTGGAGCTTGGCCTGGAGCTCCCCAAAGACGCGGAGGCCGCCAACCAAGCCATGGCGGTGGAGCGCGAAAAGATCGCGGCGTTCCTGGAGAAGACGCCCGTCTCCGAGCTGATCCATCACCGCGTGATGAACGATCTTGCCATGGAGATGGGCCTCGGCCTCCTGCACGAGACCTGGACATGCGGCATCATGGCCGGCGACTTCCAGGAGATCATGCACACGGCCCTGAAGATCGTGCGGTTGTCCTTGGAGCACGGCAACTGCAAGTTCTCCGCCTGTGGCTACGTCGCCCAGGCCCTCGTCTTCTCGATGACCGGCGACTACGACAACGCGCGAGCGTACGGCGAGCTGTCGATGGCGCTCTGCCACAAGTTCGCCGACCTCTTCATCATCCCGAAGGTCCATAACACCTTCGCGAACTTCACGAACCACTGGATCAACCACATCCGCACCAATGTCCCCATCTACGAAGAGTCGTACGCGGCTTGCCGTCAGTCGGGCGACAGGTGGTGGGGCGCCTGGGCGGTAGGTTGGATCCGCACGGCGAAGCTCGTGGGCGGCACGCGGCTCGACGAGGTCCTTTCGACCACGGAGAAATACCATCCGTACATCGAGGCCTCGGGCTACGCGCCGCTCCTCTACATGTCCCTCCTGGATAGGCAGATCCTGCGCTGTTTCCTCGGGCAGACCGCGTCGCCCGTGTCGTTTTCCACCGCCGACTGCGACGAGGCGCGCATCGAGGGCGCCTTCAACGAGATGGGCTTCGGCTTCGGGCTCTTCCTCCTCAACAACTACAAATCCCTCGCCGCTTGGTTGTTCGGAGACACCGAGTCGGCGGCCGCGTTGAGCCGCAAGGCCGAGGCCAACAAGGACCACATCCCGGGGCTGATGCCGTACTCCGACTTCTTCTTTTACAACGCGCTGATCATGGCGGACCGCGCCCAAAGCGCCCCCCCGGACGAGCGCGCTGAGTGCCTGACCGCCGTCGACCGAGACATCGAGAAGATGACGCTATGGGCCAGCGTCTGCCCTCAAAACTTTGAGCACAAACGACTTCTGATGGTGGCCCAGAAGGCGCGCATGGAAGGGCGTGACGCGGAGGCCAGCTCGCTCTACGAGCGCGCGATCGACGCCGCCTCGCGCGCCGGGTACCTCCAGAACGAGGCCATCGCCAACGAGTGTGCCGCGCGCCACCACGTGGCGCAGAAGCGTGAGCGCGCGGCCCGAGGCTACTTCTCCGAGGCCGCCTACCTGTACCAACGCTGGGGGGCGGTCACGAAGGTGGAGGCCCTGCGCGAGGCCGCGCCGGCGCCCAGCTCCCCCGGCGCGGCGACGCTCTTCGCCTCGCCCTCCGGCGCGCCCGGACGTCGCACCGAGAGCATCGGTCACGACGCGCTGGACCTGGCCACCGCCATGGAGGCGGCCGCCGCCATCTCCCGCGAGCTGAACCAGGATCGCCTGCTCTCGCGCCTGCTCTCCCTGAGCATGCGCCACGCGGGGGCCCAAAAGGCCTTCTTCCTCTCGGAGGAAGGGGGTCGAACCCAGGTTGTGTGCGCGCTGACCATGGCGGGGCCCATCGCCGTCGAAGGCAAGACCGCCGTCGAACAGCGCGACGACCTTGCCATTTCGGTGGTCCGCTACGTGGAGCGGACGGGGGAGACGGTCGCCATCGACGACGCCTCGAAGGACCCACGTTTTCAGCGCGATTCCTATGTCTCGCGGACGAGCGCCAAGTCCATCTTGGGCCTCCCAGTCATGCGGCAGGGGGCGCGCAAGGGTGTCCTTTACCTCGAGAACATGGCCACCGAAGGCGCCTTCACGGAGGCGCATATTCGGCTGCTCCAGCTCTTGGCGGCCCAGGCCGCCATCTCCATCGAGAACGCCGCCCTGTACGACACGCTGGAGCAAAAAGTCAGCCTGCGCACCCAGGAGCTGGCCGAGAAGAACCACGAGCTTGTCGCGAAAAACGCTGAGATTTTGCGGGCCCAAGCGCAGCTCGTCCACTCCGAGAAGATGGCCTCTTTGGGGCAGCTCGTGGCAGGCGTAGCCCACGAGATCAACAACCCCATCAACTTCATCGCGTCGGGTCTACCTTCCCTCAAGCGCGACATCGACAAGATGGCCGGCATGATCCCGAGCGCGGCGCGGGGCGCCGACTTCGACAAGGTCAAGACGCGGCTCGCGCGGCTGCTCGTCGCCATCGAGGACGGCACCCGCCGCACGGCGGAGATCGTCCGCAACCTGCGCAGCTTCTCGCGCCTCGACGAAGCCGCACAGAAGACGGCCGACTTGCACGAGTCCCTCGACTCTACCCTCGCCCTCCTGGCAAGCAAGATCGAGGACAACATCAAGGTCGAGAAGCTCTACGGCGAGCTGCCCCTCGTGGAGTGCTTCCCGAGCCAGCTCAACCAGGTCTTCATGAACCTCCTGGTCAACGCCTTGCAGGCCATGAAGTCCGGCGGCACGCTGACCATCCGCACCGAGCCCCTCGACGGCGCCGTGCGCATCTCCATCCAGGACACGGGGCAGGGCATTCCGAAGGAGATACGCGAAAAAATCTTCGATCCCTTCTTCACCACGAAGCCGGTGGGCGAAGGCACCGGCCTCGGCCTCTCGATCACCCACGAGATCATCGCCAAGCACGGCGGCCACCTGCACCTGGAGAGCGAGGTCGGCGTGGGCACCACCTTCCAGATTACCCTCCCCCTCGCGGGCGCCCCCAAGAAAGAATAGATCGTCATGGAAAAGCAGCGATCCATTCTGTATGTCGACGACGAAGACAGCAACCTGACCGTCTTCGAGGCCGCCTTCGAAGACCACTACGAGGTCCACCTCGCGAACAGCGGAGAGGCGGCCCTCGCGCTGATGGAACAGCACCCGATCCAGGTGATCGTCACCGATATGCGCATGCCCCGCATGAACGGCGTCGAGCTCTTGGAGCGGGTCATCGTGCGCTGGCCCGAGGCCATCCGGATCGTGCTCACGGGATACACCGACGTGGAGTCGATTGTCCGAGCAATCAACCAGGGGCACATCTACCAATACGTCACGAAGCCTTGGGAAGAGCGCGACGTAAAACACCTGCTCGATCGCGCCCTCGCGCGCTACAACGCCGGCGCCAAGGAGCGGGCCCTGCGCGCCGAGCTCGACGCCGTCGCGCAGAAGGAAGAGCTGATTCGCTCCGTGTTCCAGCGCTACGTGCCCGCCGAAATCGTCGAGCGCGTGTTCGACGAGAACCCCTCTCCGCGCGATGCGGCCGCGAAAACCCGGGAGGTCGTGCTGCTCTTCGCCGACCTGCGCAACTTCACCCAGCTCTGCGGCAAGCTCGACCCGCCGGCGGTGCTCAAGCTCATGAACGAGTATTTCTCGATCATGACCGACATCATCGACTCGCGAGGCGGCGCGGTCAGCACCTACCTCGGCGACGCCATCCTGGCCGTGTTCCGACCTTCCGCCGCGGAGGACGACGACCTCCGCGCGGTGACCGCGGCCCTCGAGATGGTAGAAGCGCTCGACACCTTCAACGAGGTGCGGGCAAAGGCGCTGTGGCCCCTCGGTCTGCGGTTCGGTGTGGGCATCCAACGGGGCCGGGTAACCACCGGCGAAGTCGGCTCGGCGGACGCGCGGGCGTTCGCGGTCATCGGCGACGCTTTCTATCAGGTCAAAGCCGTCGAGGAGCGCACCAAGGCCATGCCCAACTCGATCGTCATCACCGAGCACGTGCTCGCACGGCTGCGGGGCGTGTTCCAGACCGAGCCGAGCGGCAGCATGCCCCTCGAAAACGGCCAGGATGTGGCCCTTCATCGCGTGCTCGCTGAGCGGAAGGTGACGTCGTCATGACGAAGAGCATCTCCAGCAATCCGGTGCGCCAACCCGCTGTCCTCTACGTCGACGACGAAGAGTCGAACCTGACGGTGTTCGAGGCAGCCTACGAGGACCACTACCAGATCTTCACCGCCGTCTCGGCGCGCCAGGCCATCTCGGTGCTCAAGAAGAACCGGGTGGACATCGTCATCACCGACCAACGGATGCCGCAGATGACGGGTGTGCAATTCCTGGAGGCGATTCAGCCCGAGTACCCCGACACGATCCGCATGATCTTGACGGGCTTCACCGACGTCGAGGCGATCATTCAGGCGATCAACACGGGCCGCGTCGATCTTTATCTGACCAAACCCTACGACGTCGCGTCGCTCAAGGTCACCATCGATCGCGCCCTCGACCTCAAGGAGGTGGAGGACCGAAACCGCACCCTGCTCGACGATCTGGAGCGGGCGATCGCGCGGGAAAAGCGCATCCGCGGAGAGTTTCAGCACTACGTTCCGGAGTCCGTGGTCAACGCCGTGCTCAACGGTGACGGCCTGCTCCGCGCCATGAAGGGCGAGTCGCGGATCGTGACGGTCTTCTTTGCGCGCATCCAGGGCTTTCGGCCCATCGCAGAGCGCATCGGCTCGGAGACGATGCTCACCCTCCTCGACGACTATTACGACCTCATGAATCGCGTCATACGGCGCCACAAGGGCTTCCTCGCCGAGATGATCTCGGACGAGATCTTGGCGGTCTTCGGGGCGCCGGTCTCCTCCCTCGCCAACGAGGAGAACGCCGTGAAAGCCTCCAGGGAGATGATCACCGCCCTCGACGGCTTCCACGAGTCGCACGCGGCGTTCCTGGCGAACGAGTCGTTCAAGCTCGGCATCGGCATCCACCGCGGGGAGGTCATCGCGGGCAACATCGGCTCCGAGCGGCGCATGAAATACGGCGTGATCGGCGACCCCGTGAACCTTGCCTCCCGCATTCAGAACCAAGCCCGACCGGACGCGAACGAAATTCTGTTGAGCGCAAGTGTCCGCGAATGGCTCGAAGACGACGTGCCCCTCGAGCCCTTGGGCCCCACCTCCCTTCGTGGCAAGGCCGAGCCCCTCGACCTCTTCCGGTACATAGGTCCCGAAGCCGCGCCCTAGCCACGTCCTCCACCGCCGCTCCAAGGAATAGAAGGTCATGCAGGTAGCCCGCCCCTCTCGCCTCCGTGCCCCCTCGCGCATTCGCATCCTGTCCATCGACGGCGGAGGCATTTACGGCCTCGCCAGCGCGATCTGGCTGCGCCGCCTGTGCGAGACCAACCCGCGCTTTTTGGCGGGTGACGACGTCAGCCTGTTCGCGGGCACCTCCTCGGGGGCCATCAACTCGCTGTTGCTCGCACGGCACGACAAGCCCCGCGACGCCCTGATCGGTGGCGAGCTGGAGCGCTTCTGGCGAGATGCCCGACCCTTCCAAAACAACGACCCGTTCTCGGCGACGGCGAGCTTCTGGGGTGTGACCGGCTGGTTCTCGGGCACCGACTTCTTGTCGCTGCTGCGCGACACCTTTGGCGAGCTGAAGCTTGGCGACCTGAAGCACGACGTCTTGATCAGCACCTTCTCATGGCAAGGCTCGGAGCACGTCCCGAAGACCCGCGCCGGTCAAGGCACCCGGCATTGGAAGCCGAAGTTCTTTGCGAACACCAACGTCGAGGACCCGGACTGCGAGGCGAAGGTGGTGGACCTTGCCTACGCCGCCGCCGCCCCTCCGAGCCTGCGACCCATCTACGGGGGCTTCGGTGACGGCGCGACCTTCAGCGGAAGCCCGGTCGTCGCGGCCATCGCGCAGGTCGTCAAGCACTGGCGCCTCGACAACACCCAGGGCGTTCCGACCCTCCAGATCCTGCGCGATCGAAGGGCCCTGGCAGACGCCGTGGAGACGGTCCGCGTGGGCGACGTCCTCGACCGCATCGCCGTGCTTTCGCTGGGCTCCGGTCAACAGCTCCCCGCCATGGGTCAAGGCGACGTCAACGCGGGCCTGTTGTTCTCCCAACTGCCCACGAACCCCAAGACCGGCGACTACTGGCCCACGGGCGCGTACGCGCTCGACGCCTCCACGGAAGAGGCCGAGTTCGTCGCGAAGCAGTTGCTTGGCAGGGAGCGCGCCCTGCGCCTGAACCCGCCGGTTTTGCACGTGCCTACGGTGATGGCGGCGATGTTGTCTCGCTTCGAGCCGATCTGGAAACAAATCCTTCAACACATTCAAGAGGGCGCCGGAGGCGAGCCTTCGTCGTTGGCCATCACCAACACCGCCGCCTACCTCCATGCCCCGGGCGGTTGGGACAGCCACGAGGGCCTCTCCAACGACACCTGGACGCCGCAGAGGGAGATCCCGACCCTCGTGGGGGACGCCCAACCCGCCCTCGCGAGCCACAAAAACCAGCTCCTTGTCGCCTACACGGCGGACGATGTCTCGGACACCATGTTCGTCGCCAAGTCGACCGACGTCGGGGAGACCTGGTCTGTGCCGGTCTCCTTCAAGCGGTTGGGGCAGAGCCGTACACCGGGCCTCGCACACTTCGATGGCGCCTATTGGCTGGCCGAAGCGGCCAACGATCGCCACTATGTTTGGACCTCCAAAGATGGTCAGACGTGGTCTTTGGACGCCGAGCTCGCTTGCACAGGCGGTCTTCACGAGCCCGTACTGGCAGCCAACCAAGAGCGGCTGATCTTGATGTGGCAACAGGCCGATCAAGCTTGGACCTGCGAAAAGACGCCCGGAACAGGCTGGTCGGCGCCCCGCGCGCACCGCCTACGCATGGGCGCGCGACCCAGCCTGGCGTGGGGGAACAAGCGCTTCGTCGTGGTCTTCCGAGGGCCCGAAGAGCGCACGATTTGGGTCGCCACCTCCAGGGACGGCCTGAGCTTCTCGACGGCCGTCGAGCTCGAATCGTACGTGATCCTGGACGACAGCCCAGCCCTGGCCTTTTGCGAGGGAACCGGAGTCTGGCACATGGCCTGGCGCAGGGAGAAATCGCCCGCGAACATCTGGGTGGCAAGCTCCAGCGATGGGGTGGTTTGGGTCCCCGGCGTCAAGCTGCAAGACCGCGCCTCTCCCCACGCGCCTGCCCTCGCGGCGATCGGCAAGACGGTCCTCAAGTTGTGGCGCGGGACGGGCGAACGGAGCCTGTGGAGATCGACCTTGCGCCCCAGGGAAGACCCTGCCACGCGCTGACCGTCCGAGGGACCTTTCACGTTGCCATCGGCGCCGAGCTGTGCGATGGCCGCTGCGGGCCGAAAATGCTCGGCAAAAGGGAGAGAGAGACATGAATTTCGCGATCGGTTCTACCTTGAAGACGGCGGCGCTCGTGGGCGCCCTGGTGTGCGCCTCGGCGGCCCTCGGCTGCGAGGGCGAAAAACCCGCCCCCGCCGGCGCTGGCTCCGCGGCCGCTGCCGCGAAACCGGCCGAAAAGCCCGCCGCGGCTGCCCCGGCCAAGGTGGAAATGGAAGAGGTCAAGAACGAGAAGATGGGCTACACCACCCAGCTCCCGAAGGGTGCTAGCCAAACGATGAACGATGAAAATGGTGGCATGTACATGCACGACACCATGATCATCAAGGTCGAGCCCTCGGGCGTCGAGCTTGCCACCGTCGACGACGTGCTCCGCGGCGTCAACACCGGCACCGGCACCGTCGACAAGAAGACCGAAGGGGACGCGCTGATCGCCATCGTGACGAAGCCGAGCGAGCCCTTGAACATCTACGCGGGTCCCAAGGGCAAGAAGGTGCAGTCGCACTGCATGGCCGAGCCGTCCATGAAGGATCTTGCCATTCAGATCTGCTCGTCGCTCAAGTCGACCAAGTAGATCGTGCCGCGCGTGGGTGGATTCCGTAGGATCCACCCACCTTGCCTCCTGCGGGCTCAGTTGCCGTATTTGACCGAGCAGCCCCAGGCCTTCGAACGGCTCTCGGCCACCGGCTGGTTGCTCGCCACGGCGCTGAGCGCCAGAGCCACGTAGTTTTTTACAGCCTCGCCAGGCTCGGGCTCGCCGCCGCCCGTATCGTCGAGAGCGCCCGCGTACACCAGCATGCCCTGCGGGTCGATGACGAACATGTGGGGCGTGTTGGTGGCGCCGTAGGCCTTGCCGACCACGCCGGTCTCGTCCAGCAAGATCGGGTGGGTCAGACCGAAGCCCTCCTTGCCTTTGACGTTCACGTCGCGGCCGTGGCCCTGTTTGCCCGGCGCCCCCGAGTTGATGCCCAGCCACACGACGCCCTTCTGCGTTTGCTCGGCCGCCATGGTCTTGAGCGAGCCCTTGCCATGGGCGAGCTTCACGAACGGACACTCGGGGTTGAACCACTCCAAGACGACGGTCTTCCCTTTGAAGTCGGCCAGGTGGACGGTCTTGCCATCCAGATCGGTCAAGGTGAAATCGGGGGCCGGTTTTCCCACCTCGGCGTTCCCCTCAACTCGCACCGACGGCCCCGCGGCGCTGCCCCCCGTGGGGACCGGCGCCGCGGCGACGTCGGACGCCGGGGCCGGCGTCGTCGCTTCGTTGGCGCAGCCGGAGGCGCCCAAAAGCAACAGAAAAATGGGAAATGCGAGAGAAATTCGAACCATGGATCACCTCGTGGGGCCTTGGTTTTTCGGGTCCGGCAGCCAAATGTCAAGGCGTGACGAAAACTACGGCTGTCGATTGCCGTCGGGATGGGCCCATGGAATAGGGGTGCGATGAAATCTTCGTCAGCGAAAAACACGCCCGCATCCTCCACCTTGCTCCGCATCGCCCTGGCCCTCGTGGCCCTCACGAGCACCCTGGCCACCGTGGCTCCCGCCTGCACCTCGACGAAGTCGGGCGGCGGCAGCGGCGATAGCTGCAACGAAGACGATTTCTGCGACGAAGAAGAAGACTGCGATTGTGTGGACTGCGCGGGCACCGCGGTGTGCGGCAGCCCCGGCTGCCAGGACGACGGCGTGTGCGCCATCAGCGAGAGCTGTGACTGCGCCGACTGCGCCACCACCCCGGCCTGCACCGGCGCGGGCGGCAGCGGCGCGACGAGCAGCAACGCCACGGGCACCTCGACCAACAGCACCAGCAACAGCACGACCAACAGCACCAGCAACAGCACGACCAACAGCACCGCGTCGACCACCTCGGGCGGCGGCAACTTCATGTGCGCCGACGTCAGCGACCCGGCCTGCGGCGCTTCCGATCCCGCGTCCTGCCTGTGCCTCGGCTGCGACCTCGCGGTTTGCGACGACGGCAATGGCAACTACAACGACTGCGTGTGCGCCAATTGCGCCGCCGATCCGTTCTGCAGCGACCCTGCGAATTGCTCCGACGACGGCGTTTGTGATCCGGGCCTCGAAGGCTGCGTTTGCGCCGACTGCGCCGGCCACCCGCTCTGCCCCTGAGGCGCCCTCGGGGCTCCCTCCATGGTGCCCGACCTCCGTTTGCAATCCCCCGAAACCATTTCGGCGCGCGTCGATTCGTGACGCGCTCGCCGAACGCCCGCGTCGTGGTATCCTCGCGGCGTGAGGACGCACGCCCTTCGGTACCTCGTTGCCAGTGGTCTTCTTCTCGGCTCCACGCTCGGTTGCTCGGCGGCCGATGAGACCCCGGATCGCACCGCCTGGCTCCTTCAGCGCGCCGAAGAGGTGCGCGAGCTGTCGTTCCTGCGCTCCCCGACCATCGTCTCGACCAGCAAGGAGGCCTACCTTGCCGCGGTCGCGGCGGACGCCGCCGCCATCGACGAAGCCGAGCTCGCCGAGCTACACGACACCTACGGTAGGCTCGGCTTCTTCGACGCCGACCTGGATCTCCACGAGGTGTACGGAGGCACGAGCGGTTGGGTAGCCGCCAGCTATTCGGCCTCCAAAGAGACGATCACGCTCATCGGCACGCCGCGCGAGGACATCGTCGTCCACGAGCTGGTTCACGCCCTGCAGGACCAACATTTCGATCTGGAGACCTTCGAGGACACGCTGACGAGCGACGCCTTCATCGCACGTGCGGCGGTCGTCGAAGGCGACGCCGAGCTCGCCCAGGTGCGGTTTTACTTCCAGGAGACCTACGGCGTCGACCTCAATCGCCTGGATTTTCCGGCGCTCTTCGACCAAGTCCGAGACAGCTCCGAAGAGTACCTCGAAGAGAGCCCCTACCCGCCCGTCTTCAGCGCCTACCCCTCGTTCGTGTACTCCTACGGCCTGGCCTATGGCG
>CAYLJT010000079.1:0-15633 GCA_964383995.1 uncultured Polyangiaceae bacterium | reverse complement strand
GACCTTCCAAGAGGCCAAGCTCCAGCTCCTCGTCACGCCCCACGTCACGGCGGAAGGTAGCGTGGCCATGCATGTCAAGATCAACCGCGACGAGCCCGACTTCAACCAGACGTCCGCCCGCGGCGATCCGACCATCCTGAAGCGCGAAGCGGAGACCGACCTGTTGGTCCTCGACGGTCATACCGCCGTCATCGGTGGCATCTTCACGCGCAACACCGGTCGCAACCTCGATCAGGTGCCTTTGCTCGGTGACATTCCGATCCTGGGCGTGCTCTTCCAGCGCCGTCGCGCCAGCGACTCGCGCAGCGAGCTCGTGATCTTCTTGACCCCCCGCATCGTCAACCGCGCCGAGGCCCTCGGCCGTTGATTTCGGCCCGGGCTGGCGCGTCCGGCCCGCCGATCCTCTCCACCCTTCCACGCCACATGCGCTACCGTCGCCGCCATGGCTGACGGTACGGCACCTCTCGGTGCCATCGATATCTTTCACCTGGTCAACGATCGTGAAATGCGCCGCCGCGGCCTTGCGGGCAATCACTGCGCGATCGTCGTCGAGGTGGAGGGACGTCTCGATATCGCGCGCTTGGGCGCCCGCCTCGACCGCGCCCGCGCCCTGCTCCCGGAGCTGCGGTTTCGCCTGCGTGGGGGCTTTCCTTCGAGCCCCAAGTGGGTCCCCGTCGCCAGCGATGACACGTCGATTCTAGCTGTCCACGCGGCAGGCTCCGAGCCGGTTCGCCATGCCATTCTGGAGGGGCTCGTCGCGCAGCGCTTGTCCGGTGAACGACCGTGGGGCGCCGATCTGATTCGGGGGCCCGACCAGGACACCTTCGTGTTTCGCTGGTTTCATCCCTTGACCGATGCCCGCGGTGCGGCGCGCATCAGCCAATGGCTGGGCAGCGAAGACGATGAAAAATGGGCGCAAATACCGCCCATCTCCCAGCGCTTCACGACATCGGACACGCTGATTGAAGGGATGACGCGCAGGGAGCAAGGGGAGCTCGCGGGTCGTTACCGCGGTCACATGTTGGAGCACATAGGAACGCCTCTCCTGTCCTTGTGGACGGCCTCGGGGCGACCGCGGTCGATCGGGCCTGGCAGCAAAATGAAGCGCTTTTTGCTGTCTTTGGAGGAGACGCGCGCCTTCGATCGCTACGTTCGTCGCGAGGCCAAGCTGGCCGAAGCGCAGGTGCTCGTGCTGCTCGGGGCTCGCCTGCTCGACGCCGTTTTGGTGCACCGGGGCCTGTCTCCGGCGAGCGTGCTCGTGCCCGTGCCCATCACCATCGACCCGAAGGGCAGCACCGCGCGCATGTTTGGCAACAACGTCACCATGATGGCGCTCAGGCTCACGCGGGAAGAGCTCGCGCATCCTGCCCGCGCCATCGCCTCGCTCGCCGAGCAACAACGGGCCATCGTGCGCGATCGCATCGACGTCGCGATGGTCGCCGCCATGGACTTCGCGAAGCACCTCCCCGACGTGGCCTTTCGGGCCCTTTCCCGCGGCCCTTTCAACGGCGAAATGGGCTCCCTCGTGGTCTCGAATCCGGGCGCTCTGGGCTTTTCCACCTTCCTCGGCAAGCCCGTCGTCGACGCGTTTCCCATGCCCGCGTGCACCGCGCCGCCGGGCTTCCAAGTCATCGCCTCGCGGCACGCGGGACGGCTTTCCATCCAGGTTCTGTGGTCCGAGGGCCTGCTCTCGGCGCTCGAGGCTTCGCGCCTGGACGAGCAGTTTCGTGCCGCGTCGCCGTGGTAGTCCGGGCGCTGAGCGATTAAGCTTCGGCGCCATGAAAGATCAAACGTTGAGCGCCGAGGACAAAACGCGGGTCATGGGCTTTCTCTGCTCGTTTGCTTGGGCCGATCTGGAGGTGCAGCAAAAGGAGCTGGCGTTCGTGCGGACCGTCGCGAACAAGATCGGGCTCGACGACGCGCAGCGGGCGCAGGTCGAAGAGTGGCTGCGCGTGCCGCCGCCTCCCGAAGTCGTCGATCCCGCGCGTATCCCCGCTTCCCAGAGGGCCCTGGTGCTCGAGCTCGCGCGGGCCATGATCGTGGCCGACGGCTCCATCACCGACGACGAGAGCGAGTCGTTCTCGGTCCTCGAGGCGCTCCTGAAGTAGCGGCATGGCAAGCTTCGACGTCGTGATCATGGGGGCGGGCATCGCGGGCGGCTTCCTCGCGCGTCAGCTCCGCCTCACCTACCCCAAGCTCAGCGTCCTCGTGCTGGACGCGCGGGCCGCCATGGACGACCTCAAGGTCGGCGAGTCCACCGTGGAGGTCGCGTCGAGCTACATGGTAAGGCGCCTCCAGTTGAGCACCTACCTCTACCAGCACCAGCTTCCGAAGAACGGCCTGCGGTTCTTCTTCGACAACGAAGACAAAAGCCTCCCGCTCATCGAAATGAGCGAAATCGGCTCGGATCACATGCCATTTCACCCAAGCTTCCAGCTCGAGCGCGCCAAGCTGGAGGCCGATCTGGTGGGGATGAACCGCGCCTCGGGGGCGACCGTGGAGCTCGGCGCCAAGGTCGTCGATCTGACCATCGATCCGGACGGCGAGCACCAGGTCGTCTACGAGAAGGCGGGCAGCCAGCACCAGGTAAGCTGTCGATTCTTGTGCGACGCGTCCGGTCGAAGGCAGCTTATTTGCCGCAAGTTGGGCCTTCCCATCAAAAAAGAGACCCGCCTGAATACGGGAGCGGCATGGGCGCGTTATCGCAACGTGCAAGGCCTCGACGCGGTAAACGACCGAGCGTTTCGCGAGCGCGTCCGTTACACGTCGCGGCACCTGTCCACGAACCACATGATGTACGACGGCTACTGGATCTGGTTCATCCCCCTGTCCGGTGACCTGATGAGCGTTGGGGTGGTCTACGACAAAGATCGCGTGGAAGGGCCCCGCACACGGCAAGAGCTGGAGGCGTCCTTGGACCGGCATCGTTCAAGCAAAGACTTGATGGCAGGCGCCGTGTTCGAGGATTTCCAGGCCTATGCCCACCTACCCTACACGACCGACCTGTTCTTCTCGAAGGATCGCTGGGCCCTGACCGGTGAAGCGGGCGCGTTCGTCGATCCGTTCTACAGCCCCGGGTCGGACTTCATCGCTACGGCCAACGAGCTCATCACCTCGCTGATTGGCATGGAGCTCGGCGGCGCCGACGCCTCGGAGAAGGACGCGCGGGTCGAGGCGTACAACGCATTTTACAAGTTCAAGTACGAATCTACCCTCGCGCTCTACGCGGGCCTCTACCCCGTGTTCGGCAGCTACGAGGTGTTTCGCCTCAAGTACCTGCTCGACTTCCACAACTACTACAACCTCGTGGCCTGGCCCTTCATGGCCGACAAACTGACCGACCTGGCATGGCTCCGGGCGGAGCTCGACTTCGCGCCGCGCGTGCTCCGCATCTTGAGCCAAATGGCCTCCCACTTTGGCAAGATGGCCGATTTCTTGAGGGAAAAAGGCGAGTATTTCGCGCAAAATCGCGGACGTTGGGCCAATGGCCTGTGCGGCGTCTCCCAGTTCGAGCAGCGTCTCGGACCCGAGCTCGACGAGGCCTTTCGCAGGGCCGAGGTGGCCCGCGCCTTCGGCAACGTCTACGCGACTATCCTGGAGCGGGTGCTCGACCTGAAAGATCTCTCCAACCGGGCGCGTCTCTTGGCCGACCTGGGCTTTGGGGAGGTCCTGCATTTTCGTGACATGGATGCGGCGGTGCTCGACCGCCTGCTCGCTCGCCTCGGCGACAAGCTTGCCAAGGAGATCCGCCTTGAAATGCCCCACCTCGCGGGCCTCAAGGTGCGCTTTGACAGGGTCCCTCAGGCACCCCTCGCGCTGCGCCTCTCGGGCATCGCAGAGGACCACCCGGACTTCGCGCAGGCCCTCGCGCGCGCCGAGAGCCTCTGGGGTCAAGAAGGGCAGTCGCTCACCCACATAGCCATGTAACGGCAGCTCGGTAGTCATGACGATCTCTACGTTTCCAGCGCTCCTCTCCGCCCTGTCCATGGGCCTGCTCCTGGCCTGTGGCGCGGCCATCTCCAACGGCAACGCGAGCGCCGCGGTGCCCTCGGCCCAAAGCCCCGCGCCGCTCGCAGCGGCCGACGCGGGGGTCGACGCCGACGACAGCGCCGACGGAGGTTGTCCCTACGGCTCGTTGGAAGACGGTCATAGCGGTTTCGTGCGCTGTCGGACCGCCGAGGAAGCCGACGGCGGCGCGGGTGACGCGGGCGATTCAGGCGATTCAGGGGATGTGGGCGACGCGAGCCCGCCCTCCGATGCGGCCCCGCCACCACCACCACCGGTCTCGAAGCCCTCCGTGGTGGTCGAGGCCGCGAAACAGCAGGGCGGCGAGGTGCCGAATCTGGACAAGCTGCTGGGTAAGCTCGCGGACGACTTCGCCACCTGCGTGGTCTCGGCCGGCGGCCTCTCGTCGAAGACGGGTCAGATCGAGACGCAGTTTTTGGTGCGCGCCCGTGGCAAGGCCGAGGGCGTCGAGGTGCTGAAGGTCAAGGGCGTAGCGGAGTCGGTCAGCCCTTGCATTCAAGGGTTGCTGAAGAACAAGCGGGTGGGCATCCCCACCGCCGATCCCGTCGGCGTCACGTTCATCATCAACCTGCGCGGCGCTTGATGTCTCGGACAAGCCCGCGCGCCGCGCGCTAATTCGCCGCTTCGTCGATCTTCTTGATCAGCGCTTCCGCCTCGTTTTGCCGCGCCTGGGCCTTCGCCGCGAGCTCGGGGTCGTCGCTGCGCGCGGCCTTGGCCATCAGCTCCCAGCCTTCCCTGCGCGCGTCGGCGTACGCCATCAGGGCATCCACCATGGCGCGTTGCTTCTTGGGTAGATCGTCCATTTTGGAGAAGAGGCTCTGACCGTCTTTCCACGGCGGGAGCACGTCTTGTTCGATCAGCCTCGCCACCTCTTCGTCGTCGGCCTCGCCCCCCTTCGCCTTGGTGATGATCTTGCTGTACTCATCGAGCACGCGCGTCTCCATGGCCGAGAATTTTTCGATCGCGCCTTGGAGGTCGGCCGTCTTTGGCAAGGTCAGGAACGCCAGGGTGAGCACCACGCCGCCGCCCGCCGCCAGTGCCAGGTTGCGCAGCGGCCGCTTGGACACGGCCTCCCGGGACGGCGGGTGGGCTACCAGGAGACCACAAAGAAATCCACCCAGCAGGCCGCCCAGGTGGGCCGCGACGTCGGTGTTCGGCAACATGAAGCCGTACACCAGGTTGTAGCCCACGAAGACCACGGCATCCTTCTGGAGGCCCAACAAGACCTCCTTGGGAATGCCCTCTTTGTGGCGCAGCAAAAAGCCAATCAACACGCCGTACAGGCCAAAAATGGCGCCCGACGCGCCGGCGCTGACGATGTACGGATTCCAGGCCGAGCTTGCCAGGCTGCCGGCCAGGCCCGAGACCACGTAGGCCACGAGGAAGCCAAAGTTGCCTAGCAGCCGTTCGATCAGCGGGCCGACGTTCCAGAGCACCATCATGTTGAACAGGATGTGGATGACGCCGATGTGCAAGAACATGCACGTGAAGAGGCGCCAGGGCTCGCCACCTGTGGTGTTGGCCCCGTAGTTCGCTCCCCAGGTGAGGAGGTCTTTCGTGAGCGGCGTCATGATGTCGACGCCGCTTACCAGCATGACGACGAACACCACCACGTTGACGCCCAAAACGAGCGGCGTGGCCCAAATGGACGGCGTGGCGCGCCGCAGCGAGGCGTAGAAGACCGCCATGCGAGCGGCGGCCTCGGAGGGTGGAAGGCCGTTGGCGATGGATGCGGGACCGGCAGTCTCAGCGCTCTTCGGCTGACCCTCTCCCTCTTCGGCGCGTGGCCCCACGGGCTCGTTGTCCGTCTTCGTGGGAGCCTCGGGGGCCTCGTTCATTCGCGCGAGCTTACCAGACTTCGCGGCGCGCTCTTGAGGATTACGGCCGTTTGCGCGCGGCCTCGCAGAGAGCGCGGCGCAGGGGAGATTCGGGCAGCTCCGGCGGGGCCTTCTCTTCGCAGGCCACGAAGGGATTCAGGGGGTCGAGGGCGATGGCGCGCGTGAAGCTCGGCGTGGGATCGTGCGTGTCTTGTTGCAGGTAGCCGTGCAGGGAGAACCAACGCGCGAAGGGGCTCGCGATGTCTTCCTCGTTCTCCACGAGGAGGAGCGCGTCGGCCCGCTGTCCAGCTTGCAACAGCGATGCGGCGAGGGCGCAGCGCAGCATCGGCTCGTCCTTCGCGAGGGCCTGGGCACGCGCCTGCTCGATGGCGGCGGCGCCGAAGTGGCCGCGGTCGAAGAGCAGCTCACCGAGCCTATGGTAGCGTGCAATGTCTCGGACATTTCCGGTGGCGGAGCGCCCGACCGGCGAGCTTGGCATGGGTAGGTCGCCGAGGTAGGCACGCCAGCGGGTGTCCCAGGTGGCGAAGTCGGCGCCTGAAATCTCGCTCATCGCGCGGCTGACATCGTCCATGCCGCCGCTCGACGCCTGAATTCGCAAAAGTAGCTGCGGCAAGGCCTCGTCCCCCGCCTCGCGCGTCCAGAAGCGGATGAAGCTCGACACTTCGGCGTAGGCGATGCCAGCCTGTTCGGCGGAGGGCAACATGGCGATGGACGGCCCCATGCGGTCGATCGAGAGGCCGAGGCCGCGGGCGAAACCGTCTTTGGCGACGTCGTCGGCCGGGGGCGAGTCGTCCCAGCGTTCGGCCTCGCGCCAGCGGGTCTCTTCGCGCTTGGCCACACCCTCTTGCAACCAGAGGGGGGCCTTGTCGGTGGTGCCGCGCGTCAAGGCCAGATGGGTAAGCTCGTGCACCAGGGTGTCGAGCCATGGGTAGCCGCGCGAGGTGGCGCGCGGGGTCAACATGGTGACGCGGCCCCACTTGGCGACGGCGACGGTGCCGGTGGTCTTGGCCGCCTCCTCGGGGAGACCGGTCATGACGCTCAACGACATCTGGTCGCGGACCATCACGATGCGCAGCGGTTTTGGCAGCTCCACGCCGAGGTCTTTGGCGAGCAACGCGCGGGCCCGCGACGCCGCGTCGACCAAGAAGGGCACGAGGGCGCGGTCCTCGTCGTCCTGGAGGCGCACCTCCACGCCGGCCTCGTTGTCCGAGACAACGATGGTCGCCGCGGTGGCCCGCGCGGCGCCCTTGGCGATGGCCAAGAGCTCGCTCGCCTCGCGCATCGTCAGCAGGTCGGGTCGGGTAAGGCGCGCGGCCGCGCTGTCGAAGTTTCCCTCGTACAGCTCCAAGCGGGCCTTCTCCAGGGCGACCGCCGGCGACTCGTCTCCCATGCCGTCGAGGATGGAGCGGGCAGCGGTCAGGTCGAGCTCCAGGGTCGCCCGCCGCGCGCGCAGCACCTGCAGGTCGTCGAAGAGCGGAATCTCGGCCCGGGCAGGCGTGCCGACGACCGTCGCGACCAGCAGCAAGGCGGCCAGTTGCAGCACCCTTCGCGTCATCGCAGCAGGCCCTCCGCGTAGCGCTTTACGGCGTCTTTCAGGTGCCCCTCGCTGGGCGCGGCCAAGCCCTCCATGACCCGTTTGCGGAAGGCCAGCGGGCCCTTGTATTTGTCCTTGTCGGGGATGTCGGCGTGGGCCCGCGAGGGAGGGCCTTCCTTGCCTGTCGGGCTATCCTCGCCTTCCTCTTTTTCGTCTTGTTCGCCCAACGCCATTTCCAGGAGGCGCTGTGCTTCCCGCTGCTTTTCCAGGCCTTCGGCGCCCTTACCTTCGCCGAGCTTCTGCTCCGCCTCGCGCATCTTCTGTTCGGCTTCGTCGAGCCGCTTGCGCATCTCGCCGGGCATCGCGCCTTCGCCGCTGTCGCCGCGCTCCATGGTTTGCCGTGTCCGCTCGGCCAGGCCGCGCTCTTTCTCGGCCTGCTTTTGCAGGTCTTTTTGGGCCCTCTCCGAGACCTTCTTTTGAAGTTGCTCCAGGGCTTTTTGCGCCCACATAAGCTCTTTCTCGATGGTCTTCTGAGCCTCTTTGGCGGCGGCCCCGGAGGTCTTGTCGGCGAGGCTGCTGCCCTCCTTGTCGCCCTTTTGGGACGCCTCTTCCAGCCGCTTCGAGGCGCCGTTGCCGCTGTCGACGGCGTCGCCCAAGCGGCCTCCTTCGAGGGCCGAGGCCATGCCCTCGGCGAGGTCCCGCGCGGCGGCGGCGGCGCTCTCGGCGGAGCCCGGTCGGCCACCGGAGCGAGGCAAGGCGCGGGCGGCCTCGCGGATTTTCTCGGCGTGCTCCTTCGCGGCCTCACGCAGCTCGTCGAGGCCCGAGGACTCGGTGGCCTGATCGAGCGCGCGCGCCACTTCGCCCATCTCTTTTTGGTGTTCACGGACGAGGTCCGCGATGGCCTTTTCGAGGCTCTCGGCCTCGTCCTCGGCGTTCGAGGGATCGGCCTCGTCGGGCGCCCGTTCGCCGCCGCTGCCCGACTCGACGCCGCCTTCGCCGCCCCCGCCGCCACCCTGGAACGAGGGCTCGGCCTTCTTGAGACGGGCCGCGAGATCGAGGGCCGCGAGCTCCGCGTGCACGAAGTCGGAGGCGTTCTTTGCGCGCTCGATGCGTCGCAAATCGGAGAGCGTGACCTCGCCCAGATCGCGCCCCAGCTCGCCCAGCTTCGACAGCTCTTTGCCGCCCATCCCGAGCACCAAGTTCGCCGCTTCGAGGCGCAAGAGCCCGCGGTCTCGCTCGGCCGGATCGATGGCCAGCGCGCTCGATGCAGCGCTCTCTTCCGCGACCTCGGAGAGGCGCTTCGCGACCGCACGCGCGTCGATCGTGGCCAGCGCCGCGAGGGTCGAATCGTAGGCCAACAGCACGCGCTCGGTCTCCTCGACGAGGGTCGTGTGGCCCGCCTTGGAGCGGCTCTTCTTTTCCGCCAAGAGGCCCTTTTCCAGGCGCTCGAGCTGGGCCTTCGCGAGCTTCGCGGCGCGCCCCTTCACCCGCTTGCCGGCGAAGCTCTCGGTGAGGGCGCGGGTGACAATGTCTCGGACACGTTCGTGGGCGGCGCGCTCGTCGGCCAGGTGCGCGTCGATTTCGGCCTTGGTTTTGGCGGTGTAGGGCGCGAGCCGCGCGGCGAGCACGTCGGTGAGCGCGTCCCGCGCGGCGGTGAGGGCCGCGAGGCGCAGCGCCTCGGGCTCGCCGATCGCGGGAGGCAAGATCTGGATGGCCGGGCTTCGGCCCCATTTCGGGCCCGTCACCGGATCGTTGTCGCGGGCCTCCACGGTGACCTCCACCGGGGCGTGGGTCTTGCGGAAAAAGGCGTCGGAGGACCGCAGCTCGTAGCCCCCGCGATCGGAGGTTTTGTCGCCGCTTGGGCGCGACAATACGCGCCGCTCTTCCCGCGCGCCGCTGCGCAACACGAGGTTGACCTCACGCAGACCGTGATCGTCTTTGGCCTCGTAGCGGATCGAGATGTTCGGCTCGTCGAGCAGGCGTGCGACGCGCGGCGCGCCCTCGAGCACGACGTCGGGGGGCGCGTCCGCGATGGCGTCGATCGTCATCGTGTCGATCTGCCGGATCAAGACGTCGCCGAAGCGCGCGCCGATCGCGAGCTCGGTGCTCTTCTTCACGGTGTAGTGCGTGACGAGGCCGCCCTGACCGTCGTCGACGAAGGGGACCTCTTCGTCGGGCAGCACGAGCACGATGGAGCGCCCCGCGATGCTCGGCAGGCCGCGCACCGTGATGACCGTGCCGACGGGCACCTGGGCGTCGCGAAAGGGCCGCAATCCGCCGTCGCTGCGGTGCAAATAGGCCGGTGGTTTGGCGTCCATCGCCACCTCGCCGAGCCACGTCATGGGCACCGGGGCCAGCCCGTCGCGGGCGGCGAGGATATTCGCGCCTTCGATGATGCGCGTCGGCTCAATCACCGTTGCGAATAACGCGAACAGCGCCAGCAGCAGCCCGACGAGGGACCAGCGCGCGGCCACGTGGTGCGCGCGAGCGCGGATCGTCTCGGGACGAGCGCGCCCCACGATCCGTTGGAGGTGCAACGAAACCAACGCGGGGGAGCCCACGTCTTCGCCGCGGCTCGAACGCTCGTGCAGATCGAGCGCGCGGAGCGCGGCCGCGCCGAGCGGCGGATCGGCCGGGGTCACGATCGCGTCGATGATCGCGCGCGGATCCCTACGACCCCAGCGGCGTCGCGCGGCGAGGCCCAGCAACACCAGCGTTCCGAGAGCCAAGAGCACGCCCACCGCCGCGCGGGCCTCCCCCGTTCCTTGTCGAGCGAGGTGCAGCCCGCCGACCAGCGCGCCCACCACCGCCGCGGCCGTCGCGCGTCGCCGCGCAGGTCCGAGCTCGCCATGCCACGTGGCATGGAGCTGCGAGAGCGCGCTCAGCGGACCAACATCCATCAGGGCAGGGTTCTAGCAGGTCGCTCGTCGACGTCAGCCGTCGCGACGCGAGCCGGGCGGTGGATTGCTCGAAGGCAAGGGCCCGGGACGCGTCGACGGGCGCGCTGCGGGGCGGCTCGAGACCACGCGATAGCGTCCTGGAACTTCGTCGTCGTCCTCGTCGTCTTCGATGAGCCCGGCGAGGGGGCGAGACGACGGGGTGGTGGGCAAGGGGGGCGGTTGGGAGCGCCGCGCGGCGGCCGCGATTTCCGCCTCTGCGGGCGGCGGCGTGGAGGGCAATCCACGGGGCGCAGGCATGGGAGGTGGGACGGCCGGCAACGTCGCCGTGTAGCCGCGCCTCGGCCCGGGCTCGCCGTAGGCGGGCGGCTCACTGCGACGAACAGGCGTCATCGCCGCGGGAAATCCCGAGGGTGGCGTCGGTTCACCGGGCACGGGTGTGGGCCTGTCCGGGGTCTCGCTCTCGTCGGCGGTGGTCTCGACCGGCGGCTCCGTGCGGGGCCGCGCGGTCCCTGTGAGCCCCACTTTTTCGGCCAATTGATCGAGCAAGTGCAGCACCGCGTCGTCGGGCAGTTTGTTCGCCAAAAGCTCCCAGCCAAGGGCTCGGATCAGGCCCTCTGCGGAGCTGTCGCCGCCGCGGTAGACGGCGCGGATCCAATCCGTCATTTCGGCCTTGGAAAGGCCCTCCGCGATCACGTCGGTGCCCTCGAGGGTGCCGCCTCGACTGCGCAGATTGTCCACGAACCAAAGCGAATCGAACAGCCCGAGATCGTAGCCCGTTTCGAGCGCCTTGCGCATCGCGTGGCGCGTGATGGGCCCGCGACGCCAGAAGGTCCACCAGTCGTTGAGGTCGCCCCAACGCATGAGGACCACGGGAAGCAGGCCCTCTTCGAACAGGAAGTCGTCGATGTCGAGCGCGAGGAACGCGTCGTGGACCACATTGCGCACGCGGTCGTCGGTGTCTTTGATGGCCGAGCGCGGGCCGCGAATTCCCCAAGCGGCGACGATCGGGCCACGCACGTCCGTGGGCATGGTGACGAAGATGCGGTCATCGCACGAGCGTTCGTCGTACGGAAAATAGTGCTCCCGAAACTGCTTTGAAGAGCGGATGCGGCCGCTCGGCGTGCGTCGATCTTCTTCGAGCACGAGGCAGAGCTTGGTGACGGGGTGATCGAGGTTGTTGCCGCGTACGGCGTCTTTCCAGGCGTTCATCGTTCCTCCGCAGAACCGCGCGAGGTAGCGTCTGCAGGTCGAAGTAGGCGACGGCGAACCCTACTGGGCAAAGGAGGGAGGGGGAAGGGCCTTGCGCCCGACTTCGTGACGCGGCAAACCGGGCTGCCAGCGACATCGAAAGCTATGTTGTGAAGCGCGTGAAGCGCGCGAAGGAGACGACATCATGACCATGGACACCCCCGCGGCGCCCCCCCGCCTCGAGCTGAACGGCCCCGCCCCCGACTTCGACGCCAACACGACCCACGGCCCCCTGAAGCTCTCCGAGTGGGGTAAGGGCAAGTGGATCATCCTCTTCTCGCACCCCGCCGATTTCACCCCCGTGTGCACCACGGAGTTCGTGGAGTTTGCCCGCCACCACGAAGCCCTGACCCAAAAGAACGTGGCCGTCATCGGCAACTCGATCGACAGCATCTACAGCCACATTGCCTGGGTGCGAAACATCGAAGAGAAGCTCGGCGTCCACATCCCGTTCCCGGTCATCGCCGACCTCGACCAAAAAGTCGCGCGCCTGTACGGCATGATCCACACGCCGAGCTCCAACACCGCGGCCGTCCGCTGCGTGTTCTTCATCGACCCGAAGATGGTGCTGCGCGCGATGATTTATTACCCCCTCAACGTGGGTCGGAACTTCGACGAAATCCTGCGCGTGGTAGACGCCCTCCAGACGGTAGATGCCAATGCCGTCGCCTGTCCGGCCAACTGGCGTCCAGGTGACCTCGTGATCGTGCCCGCGCCTGCTACGGCAAAGGCCGCGGAAGAGCGCGTGGCCAACAAGGACCTCCAGATTACGGATTGGTACCTTTCCAAGAAGAAGCTCTGACCTCCAGCCCTTCATGACCCCGTCGATTCCAGGCGGGGTCGTGAAGGCCATTGACTATGGGGGGCGAAGTTGGCGAAGCTCCCCCGCGATGCAATCTGCCAGCTTGTTTCTTGCGGCGGCCACGCTCACGGTGGTCGCGGCCTTTGTTGGGTGCGGAAGCGACGAGGAGACGGGTGGCTCCGCGGCCGCCACCTCGTCCGTCGCGGGCGTGGGCGGCGGCGTGAACGAGGCCTGCAACGAGGGCGGTCCGGACGGCTACTGCGTCACGGAAGGCGCGGCCGAAGAGCCCTGCACTTGCGCCGACTGCACGGCTACCGCGCGCTGCGTGGGCGGCTGTCAAGACAACGGTGTCTGCGACTTCGAGGGCGGCGAAGACTGCACCTGCACCGACTGCCTTGGCAAGGTGCCCGAATGTCCTCCCTACAATGTGGGTTGCAACGACGGCGACGGCATCTGCGAGCTGACCGAAGACTGCACCTGCGACGAATGCACCAATACCCCACGATGTACGGACAACTGCGTGGATAACGGTGCCTGTGTACCTTACCTGGAAGGTTGCTCCTGCGCCGACTGTCAAGGTACGGACGCGTGCGGCGGCTCGTCTTCCAATACCACCACGACCACGACCACGACGTCCACGACGTCCACCTCTGCGTCAACCACGGGTGCGGGTGGTGGAGGTGGCTCCGGGGTAGGCGGAGGTGGTGGAACGGGCGGATCCTGACCCGAATTTTCCCCTTCCAAAGCCCGAGGTCTTCCTGTAACAAGTGAAGGCTTCGGAGAGCGGATCGCGCGTCACTTGCCGCGTCGAGCGCCCATCGAGGCAAAATCCTCGGAACCAGGGTGACTCATGCGGAAACAAACCAAGCCCGGCCCGTCTCGAAACCGCACGTTGGCGACCCTCGCGTTGATGGCCACGGCCGTCGTTTCCGCGGGGGCCTTCCTCGGCTGTAGCTCCGGCGAAGAGGAGCCCGAGGGCTGCCGCTCCACCGAAGAGTACTTCGCCCTCGATGTGTGGACACCGATCCTGTCCCAGAAGTGCATCGGCTGCCATAACCCCTTGGGGCTCGCCAAAGACTCCAAGATGGTGTTGAAAACGTCGAGCGAGGCGGGGTTTCTCGACGCGAACATGGCGATTGTCAAGGAGGTCGCCTCCTACGAAAAGGGGGGTAGGTCGCTCCTGCTGATCAAGCCTTCGTTGCAGGTCGCCCACGTCGGAGGTCAGGTCATCCAGGAGAACGACGCCGACTACAAAGCCCTCGAAAAGCTGGTCCAGCGCTTCAACAACCCGGTGAGCTGCAGTCCGGACACCCAATCGCTCTTTGCGGGGGTCACCCTGGCCAGCGACGACGAAGTGCTGAGAAAAGCGGCCATTTTGCTTGGTGGTCGTCTTCCCACCGCCATCGAGCAAGAGGCCGTCGCCAGCGGGGGCAGCGCGGCGCTCGACGCGGTGCTCGACAAGCTGATGACCGAAGACGCCTTCTACGAGCGCCTGAAAGACATCTACAACGACCTCTTCCTGACCGATCGCTACATCGGCGGCGAAGACGCGACGAACCTCTTGGATGACATCACCGGCTACGATCCGCAGTGGTATTACAGCCTGGACGATCCGGCCGCGATTCAGCACTACGGAGCCGACAGCGCCGACGATTTGATGAGCCTGTTGCGCCGCAACACGAACCGCGCCGTGGCGCGGGAGCCTTTGGAGCTCGTGGCTTACGTCGTCAAGAACGACCGACCCTACACCGAGATCCTTACCGCCAACTACCTGCTCGTGAATCCCTATTCGGCGCAGGCCTATGGCATGACCGACCTGACCTTCGACAACGACACCGACCCCAACGAGCTGCGCGAAGGCAGCCTGCCCGACTTCCCCCATGCCGGGGTGCTCACCTCGCCCATGTTCATGAATCGGCACCCCACGACGCCGACCAACCGAAACCGCCACCGCTCGCGCATGGTCTACCAGTGGTTTCTGGGCACCGACATCCTGAAGACGGCTGAGCAGCCCATCGACCCGACCAAGATCACCGGTTTCAACCCCACACTGTACAACCCGTCGTGCACGGTCTGCCACGCGAACATCGATCCCATCGCCGGCGCGTTCCACTCGTTCAGCGACGACGGCGCCTACGATCCCGACGACCCCTGGCTCGAAGACATGCGGCCCCCGGGCTTTGGCAAGGAGACCGTCCCCTACGACCAGTTCCCCAATTCGGTGCAGTGGCTTGCCGACCGGCTCGCGCTCGATCCGCGCTTCGCCCTGTCGGCGGTGTTCATCATGTACGAGGGTCTGACCGGCAAGGCGCCCCTCATCGCCCCGACCGACGCGAGCGCCCCCGACTATAAGCCGCGCTTTCGCGCCTACCTGACGCAATACGAGCTGTTTTCCAGCATCGCGCAAGACTTCGCGGCCTCCGGGTACAACCTCAAGAACGTTGTCAAGGCGATCGTCAAGTCGCCCTATTTCCGGGCGAAGAACAGCGCCCCCGTGGAGGGCGATCGGGCCCTGCAGTTGGCCGACGTGGGCATGGGGCTCTTCCTGCAACCCGAGCAGCTCAACCGGAAGATCACCGCGGTCCTCGGCTACCCCTGGCGGGACCGCGCGACGAGCCGCGATCTTCTGCTCAAGGAAGACGAGTACCGCATCCTCTACGGCGGCATCGACTCGACCGACATCACGAAGCGCTTGAAGTCGCCGAACGGCGTGATGGCCAACATCGCCGAGCGCATGGCCAACGAGATGTCCTGCTACGCGGTGCCCCGTGACTTCGTGCTCTCGGCGACGGAGCGCCTGCTCTTCCCGTTGGTCGAGGTCACCTACGCCCCGGAAGACGAGAACGGGTTCACGGTGGACTACGCGGTGGAGGCCATCCGCGCCAACATCGTCTACCTGCACGAGCGCCTGCTCGGCGAGAAGCTCAGCCCCGACGATCCGGAGATCGAGCGCAGCTACCAGCTCTTCCTGGAGACCTGGCGGGAGGGTTGGCAGGGCCTGGTGGCCGCCGGCCAATCCGACGACGACGTGGACGACTACAGCGAGAACCTACCCTACGACTGTCAGGCGCGGGAAGATTACTTCAGCGACGTCGAGCTTCCCGACGAGATGAAAATCGAAAAGGACGAGAAGTACACGATACGCGCCTGGATGGCGGTCGTGACGTACCTCTTGTCCGATTACCGTTTCCTTCACGAGTAGGCGAGGCCCCCATGAAACGACGAGACTTTGTAAAATTAGCATCGATGGCTGGCCTCGGCGTCGTGGCTGGCACCGTCCCCTTC
>CAYLJT010000078.1:0-15666 GCA_964383995.1 uncultured Polyangiaceae bacterium | reverse complement strand
CCTAGTGCCGCGCGCCCGAAGTCCGGTCAGGGTTGCACCCTGGGTTTCGCTTCGCGAAACGCGCGCGGCCCTATCTTGTTTCGATGGGGCTTCGCCCCAAACCCCGGAGCCGCTGCGCGGCTCTCTAGCGCCGCCCGACCCAAGGTTCATCCATGGCAACACTTCTGACGGGCGGCACTAGTTCGCGCCCACCAGGGGCTCCAGGCGGAGCACCCGGAGGTAAGGTCCCGTGGCGTCCTCGACGCGCAAAGCGACGCCGAGGGAGCTACCAAAACCTCGGATATCCACGATACGATTGTCTTCCCACATGCCATCCAGGAAGGTGCGGCCGGCGAGGCGAGGAATAGGCATGTTGAGGGCAAGGGTCGGCTGGTCGAGCCCGGGGGTGAACCGCACAATGGACAGCTCGGCCGTGCTAGCGTCGCTCTTCGGGCTCCCGGAGCACCAACAATAACCTTCGGCACACTGCTGCTCGTAACCTATCACCTGGTCGAAGTGCGTGACCACGTAGGCCACCCACACCAGGCCATCGGCCGTGCGGGCGATGGCAAAGGCGTCGTACTCGAGACCGGACGCCGTCTCATGGCAGTCCGCCGGACAGGTCGGATCGCTCGGATCGCTGTCGTAGGAAGGAGGGCAGACATAGGCCGGAACACCCGTCCCGGTCAGGCTCAAGTCGACGAAGCTCTGCGCGTCGGGCCAGGCAAGGTGCAGCCCCTCGGCCGCGTGAATCGCCGCGACAAAGGGCGCCGACCCCGCGGGGACGCTGGGCGCTGGGCCATGGGTCACGCGAAATCGACCGGGAGAAAAGCCGTCCAAAGGATTGCCGAGCTGGGTGTAGTTGGGCCCATAGGCGAGCATGTAACCGGAAGCTGCCTCGACAAAACCGAAGCTTACCGGCTGACCGTCCGCGTCGAGCGAGAAGTGTTGGTAGATACCCACCGGCTTGGCATCCCCGATGGACCATCCGCCGCCTGGAGCGCGCGTGGCCAGGGCGTCGCCGTTGGTGCCCACTTCGTCGTAGGTAGCAAACCAGATGTAGGCCGTGCCGTCGGGGGCCAGGTCGAAGTCGTAAGGAGGTGTAAAGCGTTCGTCCGAGTCATAGACCGACTCCTTGACGAAGTCGCTCCCCGAGGCTCGAACATAGGCAAGACCGCCTGGATAGCCGACCGGTGAGGTGCTGCCATCGACGTGGCTATCGTCCGCCGCGACGTGCAAGGCACCCGTGCCATCCAGCGCAAGCTCGAGCATGCCACCCTGCACCTGGAGGGGAAAATCGGAGAGCGTGGTCCCATCCGTCGGGGTCAGCTCGAACATGTAAGAGCCATCGTTCGTGGCCGCAGCGACATAGGTATGGGTAGATCCGGGTGCGACGCGCACACCCCCTTGCGCCAGAGCCTCGCCACAGCGGATCTCCTGATCGAGGACGATGGGGCAGTTATCGCCGCAGGCGTCGTGGGAAGCCAGGGTGAAGTCGCAACTTGGCAAGACCCAACCGCCCTCACCTCCGGTTCCACCCCCCGCACCGCCTGCGCCTCCGCCACCGCTTCCTGCGCCCGCACCCGAGCCGCTCGTGTTTTCGAGGGTCGCTTCACCGCAACCAGAGACGGCCAGCAGCAAAGCTAGCCCAACTTGGCACAAGACGGCCGATTTTGAGAGGCGAAAACCTGGGGAAAAGCGGGGGTGCGAGGCCATGGCGAGATTTGTAGCAGCGCTTGTGCCGGACGGCTTGCGCGTCGAGGCGTCGAAGCGAGGCTACGTTCGGTCGCCACGAGAGCTGCGGCTCCTGTGAGGCCGGAAGGCAGAACAACCCGGGCGGCGTCTGCCCACGCCCTTGGGAGCGCCCAGCGGCCCGTGTCTCGGACATACGCCCAAAGGTGTATCGACGACTTGACGCCTCCGCCCTACGGCTTGCTGCTCGACCACCGAGGTCCACCCGCTGCCAGAGCCATCTGGTGACGGCGTCGATGCAACCGAGGCGCGACACGCAGCCAACGACGCGAGGCCCATGAAGCCCCTACCCAATGCCATCCTAGGTGGAAAATATCGGCTCGAGCTGCCCCTGGCGGTGGGTGGTATGGGGCACGTGTGGAAGGCCCGTCAGGTCGACCTCGGGGTGCCCTTGGCCGTCAAGTTCATGGCCGAGGCCCTGGCCAGCTCCCACGACGCGCGGGCGAGGTTCGAGCGCGAGGCGAAGGCCGCGGCCCTGCTCGATAGCCAACATGTCGTGCGCATGCACGACGTCGGCGTGGAAGACGACACGGCGTACATCGTCATGGAGCTCCTCGAAGGGGAAGACCTGGCACAGCGCCTCAAGCGGCTGGGTCGCATGGAGGTTCGGGCCGTCGTACCCCTGCTCTTGCAGGCGCTCAAGGCCCTGCGCCGGGCCCACGATCTTGGCATCGTGCATCGCGACCTCAAGCCGCCCAATTTATTTTTAGCTCAAAAGGACGACGCCGAGCTGCTCAAGGTGCTCGACTTTGGCATCGCCAAGACCGCCAACACGGTCGCCGGGGACGCCACGCGCACGGGCACGGTCCTCGGCTCGGTCCACTACATGAGCCCCGAGCAGTCGCGGCAATCCAAGCTCGCCGACCCGCGCTCCGACCTCTGGGCCATCGGGGTCATTTTCTACCGAGCGGTGACCGGACGTCTACCCTTTCCAGGCGAAGAGCTGGGCGACGTGATCGTGCGCATTTGCACCGAGACGCCCCTCCCTCCCTCCAAACACGTTCCGACCTTACCTCCGTCGGTAGACGCCTTTGTGACCCGCGCCCTGCACAAAGACCGAGAACAACGCTTTCAAACCGCCCTGGAGATGGCCGACGCGCTGAACGACCTGCTCCATGAAGGCGAGCGTGCGGTGAGCGACAGCAGCGAACGTCCGGCCGCAGGCCCCGCTGGGCCCGAACGGTCGAGCGCGGTGCCCACGCAGGTCTACGTACCTCCGGGCAGCACCACACCCATTTCTGCCTTTCTGAATCCCCCTCTTCCCTCACCTGCCTCACCCCCAACGCCCGTTCCAGCGTCAGGGCCTCCGGTCTACCCTCCCTACGGCTCCACAGGCACTCTTGGCCCCTCGGCGGCAACGCCACCTCCCGCCTTGCCGGCGCCGTCCCGCACACCGGTCATGCTCGCCCTCGCGGGGGGCATCGTCTCGCTCGCCGCGCTGAGCGCAGGAGCCTACACCTGGCTTTACCAAGAAGACACGCCCACGCCCGCCGCCCCTCTTCCCATGCCTCCGCCCTCGGCCGCCAGCGAATCCGCCGAGCTGGAGGACGTGCCGCAAGCGGCGGCTCCGCTGCCCGAGCCGTCGGCGTCGGTGTCCGAGACACCCGCCGAACCGTCCGCGCCCGTGCCGGAGAAACCGGCGGCCAAGGCGCCGCCAAGCAGGCCTGCGACGACGGCAAAGCCGACCCCCGCGACGACCTCGTCGGCGCCCAAACCCGCGTCCACCCCCAAGCCCAAGGCCCCATCCGATGACCCCCTCGATCACATGTAAGCTTGGCACCGCGCTCTTTCTGACCCTGGCCACCACGTGGTCAGCGACGTTGTGGGCCGCACCGACCGACAGCGAAAAGGCCGCTGCGGCAGCGCTGTTCAAGGAGGCAAGGACGTTGGTCGATCAGGGCAACGACGCCGCGGGCTGTCCCAAATTCGAGCAAGCGCTGGCTCTCTACCCGTCCACAAGCACCCTGCTCAACCTGGCCAAGTGTCACGAGCGAGCCGGAAAATGGGCGACAGCATGGCGCGACTACCAAAGCGCAGCGGTGTTGACGGCGCAAGAGGAAGACCCGGGGCGAAGAGAAGCACTGGAGAAGGTAGCCAAGCAGGGTGTGGAGGCCGTAGCGCCGAAGGTGCCCAAGCTGCAGCTCACGGTGGGTCCGCTTGTCCCGGACATGCGCGTGACGGTGGGCGGCAACCTCGTGGCGGTGGCAAGCTTGGGGACGCCGCTTTTGCTGGACCCGGGAGAGTACCACGTGCGCGTGGAAGCGCCGGGTTTTGTCGCGCAAGAGCAGGTGGTGCGGCTGGCGGAGGGATCTAGCGAGAGCCGAACCATGACGCTTGTGAAAGACGCTCCGCCGCAGGCGGTGACGCTACAGCCCTCGCCGACGGTGACGTCTCCCCAACCGGTCTACGCGCCGCAGCCGGCGGTGCCTGCGCACGAAGCGAGCACGGAGCGAGCGGACGGAGCGCTTCCGGTGTGGGCCATCGCGTCGGGCGCGCTGGGCCTGGCTGCCCTCGGGGGGGCGGCGTTCTTCGCGTACGACTACAGCAAGGTACGCGCGGATGTCTCGGACGCCTGTCCGAACAATGTGTGTACGCGAGCGACAGTGGACGAAGCCTCGTTGACAGATATGCAGGCAAGATGGAATCGCGACGTGGGCCTGATGGTGGGCCTGGGAGCGGTGGGCGCAGCGGGGGTGGGCCTGTTTGGGTACAGCTTTCTGACCAGGCCTGAAAACGGGGCCAGGGTACAAACCGGGATCACCGTGGGACCCGATGGGGCCTCGGCGACATTCCAGGGAGCGTTTTGATGAAATCGCCTCTTGTACAAGCAGCGGGAGTGTTGGTTGCGACGGCGACGCTAACCGCCTGTGCGCCCGATCTGACCTTGGTACCTGAAGGAGCGGGTGGCAGCGGCGGCCAAGGCGGAAGCTCGACAAGCGGCGCGGGCGGCGGTGGCAACGCACCGGAGCCGCCGGAAGCGCCCCACGTCAAGGAGCTAGCCGCCCTGTCGCAAGGTGGTAGTCTGACTGCGGTTTCGTGTGCGCAAGACGGCCTCGGGACGTTTTGGCTGGCGGGCACCTTCCGGACGCCGTTGACGTTGGGAGCGACCGAGCTGCCCAACGGCGGGGGAGACGACGCGTTTGTAGCGCAGCTGGGCGATGTGGAAGGCGCGATGGCGCCCCTGCAAGCCAAGGCCTACGGCGGCGCGGCGAACCAGGTGCTGGCAGGCGTGGCCGGGCGATCCGCGGGTGGCGTGTTGTTGGGGGCCAATCTGACCGGCCTCGCGGCGTGGGGAGACACGACGTATGATCCCGCCCCAGGTCAACATGGTCTGTTGGGAGGCGTCGAGGCTTCGCTGACCGATGGAAGCAGCAGGTACTTGGCGGGCGCCGGCTACTCCGCTGTCTCGGACGTCGCGGTCATCGCCAATCTCAGGGTGGCCGTGGGCACCTACACAGGAAGCTTGGACGTGGACGGTGTCAAAGCTCCAGAAAGCCAGGAATCGGACGCGTTTGTGCTGCAATGGGACGCCGCCACCGGAGCCGTGACGGTGCATACTTTGGGGGGCGCGAACGACCAAACCGGGGCCAGAGTGGCCATCGCAGCGGATGGGAAGGTGGTGGTAGGTTTGTCGTTCCGAGGGACGCTGGAGCTTCCGCCGCTCGGTAGCTTCGAGAGCGCTGGGGGGCAGGACATCGCCCTGGTAGGTCTAGGGGAAGACGGGGCTCCCACCTGGGCAAAGACCTTCGGGGACGCAGCGGATCAAGCGTTGACGGCGTTGGGCCCCACGAAGGACGGCGGATTTCTATGGGCGGCCGCAACGACGGGCAGTACCTGGGACATCGGGCAAGGCGCGTTCGACACCTCGGCGGGAGTGCTGACCGCGAGACTAGACGACCAGGGCAACGTGCAATGGTCGCAAGGATTCGCGGGGCCGGGCACCGTAAAGGTAAACAGCGTTGTGGAGACCGATCAAGGTGAAGCCGTGTGGGCCGGAGAGGTCGGTGGAAGTGCCACATGGGGAGGCCTTGAATTGGGAGGCGCGGCCAAGAGCCACGCGTTGCTTGCGGGAGCGGATGAAGAAGGGAAGAACGCCTGGGCCCTGGTGCTAGGTGGAGACGGCGAGCAGGTGTGGAACAAGCTGCTGGTGGCAGGGGACGACGTCGTAGCGTGCGGAACCTATGTGGGCGAAGCCAACGCGGGTGCGCTCGTGACGGCGGCGAGTGATGTGCGAACGGCGTTGTGGACGCGGGTAGGGAGGCAGTGATGGCCAGGTGGTTAGCCTTGTGGGTGGTGGTCGTGGTGACGTTGACCGGCCGTGCGGCTTGGGCGGCGGATGCTGATGGGGATGGGATTCAGGACTCCTACGACAACTGCCCCACCATGCCGAACTTCAATCAGGCCAATGCCGACGGTGACAATTTTGGAGACGCATGCGACAACTGCCCCGCATACTCGAACAACTCCCAAGCCGATGCGGACTTCGACAGCGTCGGCGATGCTTGCGACAACTGCAAGAACGTTTCCAACCCCGACCAGGCCAACAACGACGGGCCGGGCAATGTTGGCGGCATCTCGCCAACGGATAATACGGGAGACTCCTGCGACCCCGACGACGACAATGACGGTTTGCTCGACGGCGCGGACAACTGCCCAATGACTTCCAACCTGAGCCAGACCGACATCGACAGCGATCTGGTAGGAGATCTCTGCGACAACTGCTACTCCGTCTCCAACCCTTTACAACTTGATGTAGACATCGACGGCGTGGGAGACGCCTGCGACAACTGTCCCGCAGTGTCCAACATCTCCCAAAACGACCTCGATTCCGACGGAGTTGGAGACACCTGCGACAACTGCCCGGTGGCACCCAATCAACCCCAGACGAATACGGATCTTACCAACGACGGCGGCGACGCCTGCGATACGGACGACGACAACGACGGCGTGCTCGACACCGTCGACAACTGCCCGCTTGTCTCCAACGCCTCGCAAGCAGACAACGACGGTGATGGGGTCACCGGCGTGAGCGGTGGCGACGCCTGCGACACGGACGATGACAACGACGGCTTCGCGGACGCGCTCGACAACTGCCCGCTGGTTCCCAATCCCCTCCAAGAGAACACCGACGTCGGTCTCCCCCCTGGGGGCTCGTTCGTTTCGGGAGACTCCCTCGGCGATGCCTGCGATCTGGACGACGACGCGGATGGGCTCACTGACATGGAAGAAGCCCTCGCCGGCACCGACCATCTGCTTCGCGACAGCGATGGCGACACCATCTCGGACAAAGACGAGGTGGGCGACCCTGCCAATCCCCTCGACGCGGACGGCGACAACATCCCCGACGCCCTTGAGACCGACAGCGATGACGACGGCCTTACTGACGCCGAGGAGGCCGAGGATGCTGACCTGACCACCGCACCCGTGCTCGACTCGGACGGCGACGGCCTCGTGAACTACCGCGATCCAGACCTGGACAACGACGGTATTCTCGATGGCATGGACGGCTGCTTGTTCGACCCGTTCGCTAGCGAGCCTCCCTGTAGCAACGACCTCGATGGCGACAACATTACCGATGACGTGGACATCTGCCCGAATGTCCCCGACCCACTCCAAGAAGACGTGGACAACAACGGCATCGGCGACGCTTGCGACCCGAACTTTGACTACGACGGCGACGGGCTCATCAACTCCCTCGACAACTGCGAGATCGACGCCAATCCCGGTCAGGAGAACAATGACGGCGATGGCGTGGGGGATGTCTGCGATCCGAACGATGACAACGACGCCTTCCTCGACGTGAACGACAACTGCCCCAGTGTCCCCAACCCCGACCAGCTCGACAGCGACGGGGATGGCTTGGGCAACGCCTGCGACGACGATGCGGACAACGACGGCCTGCTGAATGACAGTGACAATTGCCCGTCCGTCGCCAACCCGCTCCAGGAGGACACGGACGGCGATGGGATCGGCGACGTTTGCGACGACAATACGGACGATGACGACGGCGACGGCGTGCTCGATACGGACGACAATTGCCCGCTCGTATCCAATGTGACCCAGGTGGACTCGGATGGCGACGGCTTGGGAGACCCTTGCGATGCCGATATCGATGGCGACGGCGTGGCCAATAGCATCGACCTATGCGCGAATGTCTTCGATCCTGACAACTTTGATACCGACGGTGATGGGTTGGGCGATGTCTGCGACAACGACGATGACGACGACGGCGTCAACGATGACATGGATCCTTGTCCGCTCGACGCCGACGACGCCTGCGCGCTGGAGCCTACTCCTGCTGCTCCCGGGGAGCCGAACGTGGTGCTCGCGGGCTGTGCTTGGACTGGCACCCAGTCAGGATCGACTGCGGGCCTGGTATTCGTCGCTCTGGCGCTCTTTTCCGCAGCTCGTAGACGACGACCGACCGGCCGCCGACCGCGCGGTAGGGTCAGACAACCCCCAGCTCATTCCGCACCGCGCGTCGCCAGGTAGGCCTCGATGCCCCACTCGCTCCGGATCGCGGCGGGCAGCTTGCGCGACTTGACGAGGTGGATCCTCATCCGCTTGTGCGCACCGGCCGGCCCTACGGTCGAGAACATCGAGACCACGAGCGACAGGTAAATCATGTAGTTTCGGTACACCTCCGGCCCTACCAGCTCGACTAGCTCTTCGCGCGCCTCGCGCAGGTTGTTTCGCCACTGCGTGGCCGTGGCCACGTAGTTCGAAGCGTCTAGCTGACGCACGTCTTCCACGCAAAAGCCGGCTTCGTTGGTGAGGGTCAGCTCGTCGGCCAAGCTGCGGTAAAAGCCTGAGTTGCCGTAGATGTCGTCGATGAAGCGGATGGCCTCGGAGGGCGCGTGGGCGTAGGCGGGGTGGGTGTGGTGTAGCTCCTTATTGACCATCACGCCTCCGTCGTCGAGCATGGCATAAGCGCGCTTGAAGAAGTCTCCTAGCCTGGAAAAGTGGACGATGACCTCGTCGGTCATAATGGCGTCTAGGGGCTCTTTCGGTTGGTAGTCTTGCCAGTGACAAAGCTCGAACTGGCAGTCGACGCCTAGACGCCGGGCCCAGGCGCGGGCGTGCTCTACCTGTACGGGAGAGAGCGAAAGACCGCGGCCGCGCACACCGTAGCGCTTGCACAGGTAGAGGAGCGGGCCTCCCCAGCCGGCTCCTACATCGAGGAGGCGCTTTCCAGGGGAGAGCTCCAGTTGCTCGGCGAACAGATCGAGCTTGCGCTCCTGGGACGCTGTTTGACCTCCGGGTCCTACCTGACCCACACTGGGCCAGAGGTTGCAGGAGTAGACATGCCACTCGCCCCCCGTTAGCACCTCGAAGAAACGCGCTGGCAAGGTGTAGTGGACGTTTGTGCGGGCGATGTCTTCCGCCTTGGTCAACGGTCGAAAGGGGTCGGTTGCATCGATGCACCCGGGGGCGTGGAAAGGGGCGTTCATGGTAGACTCTCTCGGCTTTGCCGCGTGCGGCGTTGGGGTCGAAGGTTCTTGCCGACCGCTCGGACGGTGGCCACCAGGTGCGGAGCTCGGCGCGGGCCTCACGACGGCGCTCCTTGACTACTCACGGAGATCGCCAAGCGATGCGCGAGTCCGCGGATGGTCAGGTTCGTCCCCGTCAAGGCGTGGACCTCGGTCAGCACCACGCCGAGCTGCTCTTCGATGTCGTAGCTGAGCGTCGCAAACCCCAGGGAGTCGATGCCAAAACAGGTGAGCGACTCATCGCGATCGATGTGCTGAGGGGGAACACCCGCCCTCCGCGCCGTCCATTCCAACAGCCAGGCCTCGATGGACTCGACCGAGCCCGACCGCGTGTCCGAGACAACCGAGGCCTCGACGCGCGCCCGGCCGCGCCGCGCGAGGGTCGGGAGCTCTCCGTTCAGGTAGCTTGCGCGACAGGCTCTTCGTTGGATCTTGCCGCTCGACGTCTTCGGCAAGGTGCGCTGCGGGAGCAGCACCAGGTGGTCGACGGCCACGCCGTACGCATGCGTCATGACGTCGTTGACGGCCCGCCACACCTCGTCCGTCAGCGCGTCGAGCGCGTCGCCTTCCGGACTGCCGGCGATCTCGCAGACCACGGTCAGACGCTCCTCGTCGTCGTCCTCGACACTGAACGCGGCAGAGCAACCAGGCCTGAGGAGTGGATGAGCGCCCTCGACGACCGCCTCCAGATCTTCGGGGTGCAGGTTCTTCCCACGCAGGATGATGAGATCCTTCAGGCGCCCGGCAATGTAGAGCTCGCCCTGGTGCACAAAGCCCAGATCTCCCGTGCGCAAGAACGGCCCTTCACCCGCCGCCGTGCGCGCGCCATAGGTGGCTGCGGTCGCCCGTTGGTCGCCCCAATACCCGAGCCCTAGGCTTGGACCTGCGATCCAGACCTCGCCCATCTTACCTTCTGGAACGGGGCGCATGGTCGATGGATCGACGACCCGGCGGACATGTCCCGCGAGGGTAGGTCCATGACCGACGAGCTCGCGGTCGGTTGAGCGGGTGGGAAGGATATCGACCTCCAAGGGCCCTACCTCGACTGCCAAAGAACCGCTCCCGTCGAGGGCTTGGCGTGGGACCCGCGCGACCTGAACGGCCCCCGCGCTCGCGCCACCCGCCACGAACAGAGAGCTCTCCGCGAGGCCGTAGCAAGGTCGGAATGCGCGGCTCCGAAAGCCCGTCTCGCGAAACGCCTCGCTGAAGCGGCGGAGAGTGGCCGGACGGGTCGGTTCGGCACCGATGCACGCCACGCGCAGCCGAGACAAATCGAGGGCGCGGCGCTGCTCGGGCGTCGTCTTGCGCACGGCAAGATCGTAGGCGAAATTCGGCGCTCCGGTGTAGGTCGCGCCGTAAGTAGAAAGCGCCTCTAGCCAGGAGAGCGGCCGGCGTAGGAAGGTCAGGGGTGACATGAAGGCGCAGTGCATCCGCTGATGCGCCGACGTCAGTAAGCCACCGATGAGCCCCATGTCATGGTAGAGCGGGAGCCACATCACGCAGGTCGATCCGGCCTCACCGAGGTAGTCCACATAGGCCTCGATGTTCGCGAGCAACGCGCGGTGCGACAGCATCACGCCCTTGGGAGACCCGGTGGATCCCGAGGTGTATTGGATGAGCGCCAACGCATCGGGATCGACGGGCGCAAGGTCCACCGGCGAAGTTTCTTGGGTAAGCTCATCGGTAGGCAGAAGCGGCGCATCGCCCAGCGCGTCGGCGCCAGGCATCATGCGCGTCATCGCGGCGATCATCGACTCGGTCATGACGAGCGACGGCGCGACGTCTGCCACGATGGCCTGCAGCCGTGGCAAGGTTCTGTCCAGACGAGTCGGATCCGGAGGGTAGGCAGGAACCGCCGTAATTCCCGCGTAAAAACAGGCCCAGAGCGCGACCACGTAGTCGAGGCCCGGACGATACAAGAGCAGTGCACGTTGACCGCGAACCCCCTTTGCGACGAGCACCCGCGCGAGGGCCCGCGCCCGGGCGTGGAACGAACCATAGTCCACGGTCGTGCCGACACCGCGATCGTTGATGTACGTGTAGAAGGCTTGTCCCGGATCGGCGGCGGCGTGAAGGTCGAGGATCGCGCACAGGTTCGAAGGCTTAGTCATCGTAGTTTCCCTGGCAAGAGGACGTCGAGGAGCGGTCTCTCAGCGCTGTTTCCAAGGACCGTACCAATCGCGGACAGGTCTTTTACGATGTCTTTTGAGCTCCAACGGCTACCGACCTGGAGGCTCGAACCTCCAGGTGCCGGGCCCCCACTCTGCGGTGCCCGAGCCATTGCCATGAATTTCAAGGGCTTCGCGTGGCGGCGCTAGCCCACCCGATGGAGGCCGGAACCTCCACCTCCCCTCCACATCACCGTTTCGCCCTGTGAGGGGCCAGATCGAGCTACCACTTGTAAGCCCGACAAGCACGACGGCCCTCAAAACGCAATCAAGAAACGCGCGGGTTGGATTTTGATCGTCCGGCCGGGCTCCAGCCCAGCCACTCGGTGTCAGATCGTTTGAATGCATACGAATCCGTTCGTCTTGGAGGTCGATCATGAACGCCGCACGCACGCTTTGCGTCTCGGACATTGTCGAGCGCAAGCAGCGCAAGCCTTGGTCTTTTCCTTGCTGACAACCTCACGCCACAGGCGTATGGTCTTCGCTCGATCGCACGGCGCGTCGCCGTGCAGCAAGAAAAGCGAGGGCACTATGCGGAGCTCGATCTCTCGATCGACCATTCACCTGGCCGTGCTGGGCACATCTTTGCTACTGGGGCTCAGTTGCACGCCGGTTCCGGCCACCGGGCCGACCCAACCGGCGACTTCGGCAGCCGCGCCCGCTGCCACGCCGGCGCCCGCGCCTGAAGCGCCCGTGGCCTTGACGCTGGCCATGGAAGTCGATGCCAACGCTCCTCATGCCCTGAACATGGCGGATGCTGCGCAAGAGTGCCCGACGGGCTCGCCAGCGGGTCAACCGCTCGTCGAGCCGCCGGCGATTCGACCCAAGGACGACGAGCTGGCGACCATGCTCAACGTCCAGACACTCGATCGTTGTGTTCCGATCTGGACTCCGAAGTCCGGGAACACGCCTGGAAAGTGGACCTGGGCAAAGCGCAGCTTGCGCACCTACGGTTACCCCAAGGCCGATGTCGTAAAGCCCAATCCGCGCAACGTCGCCGATTGGGAGTGGGGCGCGCCCGGACCGACGTTTTACCTCGACAAAGAGAGCGCGCCTGGCGCTGCCGACGGCACACGTTTCTCGATGAAACTGTACAACCGCATGCGCGCCGAGGGCTCCAACAGCGAGTGCAACAAGTACGACCACCCAGGCTCAACGCGCGGCGCTTTTCCGAATTGCTTTCACGGCGACAACACGACGAACTTCCATTTCCACGGTTTCCATATCTCCCCGCAGAAGCCCCAAGACTACGTCTCGATCGCGATTCTGCCGCCCAAGGAGGACGGAACCTGCGAGAGCGGACCGTCCGCGCACGGCGAGACCGCGTGCGGAGAGTTCGAATATCGGCTCGACCGGATTCCCTGGGACCAGTCGGAGGGGACACACTGGTACCACGCGCACAAGCACGGCTCGACCGGGCTGCAGCTCCTCAACGGCCTGTCAGGTACCTTCATCATCCGTGGTCCGTTCGACCGCGCGCTCGCAAAGTACTTCACGGATCGGAACGTCAAGCTGACCGACAAGGTCATGGTCTATCAACAGATCGATCAAAACCTACCCTTCAGTAGGGACGCGAATTCGCGCAGACCGCAGATCCCGCTCATCAACGGGCAGGCCAACCCGGTCGTTACCATGAAGAAGGGGGAGGTGCAGCGTTGGCGCCTGATCGGGGCGACGATGCAGGACGCCGCCAAGATTCGCCTCAGCTTCGCCGACTACGCCGAGGTAAGGCAAATCGCCGCGGACGGCGTGCCGTTCAGCCCCGAAAGCTACCGCGACCAGCCCTTCTTGTTCAAGGTCGACGCTGGGAAGGCGGTCGGCTTGCAGCTCGATCCGGGCTATCGCATCGACCTGCTCGTTAAGGCCAAACGCGACATCAAATCAGGCGACTACATCGTCTACGCCAATGCCGATGGAAACGTCACCGAAGACGCCGCTGCGTTCGTCGAAACGCGCGAGGACGAGATCGCCGACGCGATGAAGATCCCCAAGAAGGAAAGGCAAGAAGGGGTTCCCTTCATCACCCTGCGCATCGCCGAGGCCGACGGCACCACGGGCGAGGCCACGTCCAACGACGTCCCCTTTCCCAGCCCGGCACAGTGGCCGAAGCTTCAGACCACGTTTGAAGACATCCAGATCACCACGCAGTCGCCCAGGGAAACTGTCACGTACAGCATGGAGGGGCAGGCGGCGCAGGACCGGATCATGTTCTTCATCAACAACACCCAATTTGACCACCATTGCGCCAACCAGACGCTGAAGGTCGGCGAGGCGGTGCAGTGGACGCTCCAGAATACGTCGGGCATCGCCCATCCGTTCCATATCCACGTCAACCCCTTCCAACTGGCATCCATCACGGTCGCGCCGGGGAAGTTTGGCACCGTGACCTTCGATGGCACCGACGCATCCCCGCGGCCCTGGAGAGACACGATCTCGATCCCGGTCGCATTCAATGATCTGGTCTGTGCCCCCAAGAAGCAGGGCGAAAATTGTGGCAATACGACTGCCAACGGCAGAAACTACGAGCACTACGACAAGTACGCGAAATGCATAGACAACGCGTTCGGGCTCGCGACTACCGGCGGCAAGTCCTGGGTGTTCAACGTGGAATGGATAGGGCAGGTCATCACCACTTGCACCCAACTCGCTCAGAGTGCCTGTAAAAGCGACGCAAAGTGCGCAGCGCTGAGCCCCGTACCGGCCGCGCAACCCGGTAAGGTGGTGATCAACCAGCTCGCGCGGACCTTCACCGGTGGCTTCGTGCAACACTGCCACATCCTCGGTCACGAAGACCGCGGCATGATGCTCGGCGTTCAATCCGTCTGTCCCGACGGCAAGTGGGCGGCGCCGAAGGCCGATGGCACGGCCGAGTGCGTAGATGGTAACGGCCGTAAAGATCCCCTACCCGCCTGCCAGCTCGCGAAATAGCTCCTCACCGAAACAGCCCATCGCGGGCGGTCGACCAAACACGTGACCAGCGCGGGGCCAGCACGGACCAGCACGAAACCGAAGCGCCCGCCCGACCTCACATCGACGCTTGACGGCCGCCCGGCGGAGGCGTCTACTCGTAGATTGGCGCCGCATCTGCTTTCGCGTCCGCCGCGTCGACGAACCCCGATCGCCCCGAAAACCGCCATGAGCCGAACCTCCCCTACCCTCCGTCGTCTCGTCGCCCTCATGCTGCTGTCCGCAGCCTTCGCCGCCCCCGGCAGCGCCGACGCGGTGCCCGCGACGTTGACGCACCAGGGCCGCATCTACGACGCGGCGAACGTCCCCTTGAACGGGACCTTGGACTTGATGTTCGCCATCTACGACACGCCTGGCGCCACGGTGCCGCTGTGGAGCGAGATACAGCAGGTGACCTTCGACGAAGGCTATTATTCGGCCATCCTGGGCGCGGTGGTGCCGTTGGATCCGGCCTTGTTCGACGGCAGTCCGCGCTACTTCGGGTTGACCGTCGGCGCCGACCCCGAGACCGCGCCGCGCTCCCTGATTGGCAGTGTGCCCTATGCCCTCGTCGCTGGCGACGCGACGGGAGATATCCACCCAACCTCAGTGTCCATCGCGGGAGTCGGTACGGTGATCGACGCTACCGGGCAGTGGGTAGGTGCACCCACGGGGCTCGTCGGACCCGCGGGCGCGGACGGCGCGGTGGGTCCCCAAGGACCGGCTGGACCCGCCGGCGCGGACGGCGCGGTAGGTCCACAAGGACCGGCTGGACCCGCCGGCGCCGACGGCGCGGTAGGTCCACAAGGACCGGCTGGACCCGCCGGCGCAGACGGCGCGGTGGGTCCACAAGGTCCGGTTGGACCGGTTGGCGCGACAGGCGCTGTCGGTCCCCAAGGACCGGCAGGCGCCGACGGCGCAGCAGGCCCTCAAGGCCCCGCGGGACCGGCAGGCGCACAAGGCCCTACCGGCGCGACGGGCGCACAAGGCCCCACGGGCGCGACCGGCCCCGCTGGAACGCTGTCGGGTGGAGCCACGAGCTTCCTCGCCACTTGGGTCAGCGCGAGCGCACTGGGCAATTCGTCGATTTACGACAATGGCAGTGTCGGCATTGGCACCCAGAGCCCGGCTGCCAAACTGGATGTCGCGGGCGGCGTGAAGCTCGGGACAACGACGGCATGCACAGCGACGCAGGCGGGCACGATTCGCTGGACGGGGACGAGCTTCGACGGGTGCAACGGCGTGACCTGGGTGCGCCTCGACAACGGTGCTGCCGACGGCAGCTCGCAAGGGACGGCCGCGGCGAGCTGCAAGTCTGTGCTCACGAACTA
>CAYLJT010000077.1:0-15788 GCA_964383995.1 uncultured Polyangiaceae bacterium | reverse complement strand
CCCGTCAAGATGCAGTACAGGATCGCCCCGAGGGCGTACACGTCGGTGCGCAAGCCGTGCAGATCGGGGCGCCCAGCCGCCTGTTCAGGAGCCATGTACGCCGGCGTTCCGAGCACGTCACCATGTTGTGTCAAGGCCTGGGTCACCCCGTCGTCCACGGGCTTCGGCTCTTCCGATGAAGGCGCCTCCGCGTGCGCGACGATCCGCGCGAGGCCCCAGTCCATCACGAGCACCTCGCCGAACTCCCCGACCATGAGGTTCTCGGGCTTGAGATCGCGGTGAACGACGCCCTGGCTGTGGGCGTAGCCGACGGCCTGGGCGATGCGCGCGAAGGCGTCGATCACGCGACGGAAGGTCAGACCTTCCCCCTGGCTGGCGGCGAGCGAGCGGGTCTCGTGGAGCTCGCGGATCACCGCGTCGAGGGTGCGTCCTCGCACCTCGCGCATGGTAAACCACAGCCTACCATCCTCGAAGCGACCGCGGTCGTGCACCGCGATGATGCCCGGGTGCTGGAGCTTTGCCGTGATCTGCGACTCGTGCAAGAAGCGCTCTTGCATCGACGGGGAGAGCACATGTTCGCTGCGCAGCACCTTCATGGCCAACACGCGGTCGAGCTCGCGATCGCGAACACGAACGACATCGCCACAGCCACCGCTCGCGATGCGCGAGATCAGCTCGTAGCGAGCCGGCAAGGTCGGCGCCGCGCCGCTCCCTGCGGGGACGGGACCCGACGACGGTACGGCGGTGACGGTGCGTGACAGGATCGTTCGCCTCGGGCTCACAATCCTTCAGACTACATAGGTTCTTCTTCCGCCGCCAAAGAATCGACCTCCTTCGGCCCCTCTCAAGTGCTCGCGGCGAGCTCCACCAAGGGCTTCGCTATGGCGCGCGCCTTCGACTTCTCGGAGAGGCCCCTTCGGAAGGTGTTGCTGATGAGCGCGGGCGAGGTCGCCAGCATCCAATAGCTACTCTCGAAGAAGGCGTTCCAGCCGAGCCGCTTCAGCGAGCGTCGCTTCCCGAAATCGCCGAGCAATACCCTGTATTTCGCGCCCTGGATGAAGCCGTAGGCAAAGGGCTCGTCGTCGACGACCCGCAGCCCGAAATTCTGGTAGTAGCGGCCCAGACTGCCCAGCTTGCCCGCTGCCAGCAGGCGGTGGACGTCGAGCGCGTCGAGGGTTTGGTAGACCGTGTAGAGCAGCTCGCCGGTGGCCAACATGGAGCGCCACTCGTCGAGCACCATCAGGCGCGTCACTTCGCAGGTGTGGTGCCGTGGCGTGATGGGAAGGTTCGCGCGGTAGGCCTCGATTTCAAGGGGCCCGCTGCGGGCGCTGGTGATGCGCGCCGTGCCGACCGGACGCTCGTCTGCGAGCAGCAGGATCTGTGTGGAGTAGTCGTCGTAGGCATCGATCAGCTCGTCGCCGCGCACCATGGCGTGACCCGGCGGCACCACCTTGGCGCGCTCGACGTAAATCTGGTGTCGAAGTCGAAAACAGGCGCGAAGGTCGGCGGGGCTGGTGGCGACGAGGGCACGGTAGGTAGGGAGCTTCGAGGCGTGAGTTGACATGACGGCGACCCTCCAGGTCGGGTTGGTGTCGAGAACGGCTCTCGAACACCATGGGTCGGCTTGACGACGATGGCGATGACACGCCCTGACACGGAGTAGGGCTCGGTCGTACGCGCGCCGGTCGCCCGCCTACCCAGCCAGAGGATTGCGCATGAAGTCCCAGATCTCGCCGTGCTCATCGTCTGCCAACACCCCGCGCACGAGGCGCAGGTTGCGTTGCCACGACCTCGTGGGCCCGTCGGCTTCCAGGGAGAAGCTCAGCGTGTCGTGCTCCGCGTCGACCGCCACCCAAAGCCGCGCCTCCACGCTCAGGCCGATCTCCGTCACGCACGACTCGATCACCGCGACCCATCCTTCTTGCCAAGCGCTGACCTCACTGATCTTGCCGGAGAGGGGGAGGTCACGTTCGGGCCAGCTCAGCGGGGCCGCGAGCGGCCGGGGCAGCTCGATGATGCGCGTCTGCCCGTCGCGCTCCGATCGGAAGGCCAGGCCCGCGAAGACCTCGACCTCCGCCCCGCGGATCCGCATCAGGTGCATGCCACCCATGCCCTTTGACTCGGACATTCCTGCGCCCGCAAGCTCGCTAGCTTGCGCGTAGATCGCATCAAAATCGGCCTTGCTCGGGATGTGCGCCACGCGCGCGGCCTGCAGCGCGTACTGGCGCGCCTGTCCGGCCTTCATCGCCTGAATTTCTTCCGGCGAATGGGGCACCCAATCCACGACCTCACCGACCACGCGCAACGGATCGCGCGAACGGTACGACTTCGTCGGGTTGCCGGGGAACTTCTTGTCGGTCAGGTCGGGGTCGTCGATGAAGGGACCGGTGGGCTCGACGATGTAGATGCGCCCGGGGCCGTCGCCCTGCGCCAGCTCCGCTCCCCAACCTGATAGCGTGGCGCTCATGTAGACCCAGGGGCTGGTGCGTTTGCTGTGGCCGTAGTTCGAGCGGTGGCCGGGCGTGATCAAGTCTCCCGGCTTCAGGTCGGCCTTCGTACCATGGTAGAAAGGCCCCACGAGCTTGTCGTCTGCTTTTGTCAAGGTTGTCGGCCTTCAGCTCGAGGTCAGGGCGTCGAGGGCGTGGGTCAGTTCCTTCCGTACGCCTTCGTCCTTCACCTTGCGGACGCGGGCCTGGAGCTTGCGGATTGCCTTGTCGATGCGCTTCGCGAGGCGGTCGTCGTCCTGGGCGGCGAAGACGTCGAGCGCGTCGATTTCAAGCCGCAGCGCCCGCGCGCGCTCGGCGTCGTCTGTCTCAGACAAAGCCTGCACGAGCGTCTCCAACGTCGCCACCGTGCCTTCGTGGGGCGAGGCCGCGTCGGCCTTGACCTTCGTGCTCTTCGTGCTCTTCGCGCTCTTCGCGGCCTTCACCTCCGCCGGCGGCGTGGTGGCGGCGGAGGCCGTCGCGCCGGCGAAGGGAGGTAGGTCTGACAGCCTTTCAATGCCGGCTGCCGAGGCCGCCACCGCGTGGGTTCCGCCATTCCAGCTCAGGTTCCCCTCGTGCGGCGCCTCGCGTGTCAATGGGGCTTGCCGCTCGCACGAGGCGAGCAGTGTCCCGGACGGACCATCGACCAGGAAGAAGCTGCGTGGGGTGCCGATCAGCAGGCGATCGCCCCCTGCGGAGCAAGCGCTGGTGGCGACGTCACCGGCGGTGGCGCCGGGGAAGGTCGCGAAACGGTCGGCGCCGGTCCACAGCACCTTGCCGGCAAGGTCCAGGAACATCGAGGTGGTGGCGTGCAAGAACCATCCGCTTGCCACGCGTGCGATGCGCCAGATGCCGTAGCTGACCGCGGGCTCGGTGACCGCCTTCGGCGCGCCCTTCCAGGCGTATTCGGCGATGCGTTTGTCCTTGTTGATGCGGGTCACCCCGACCTCGCTGAGGCAAGGCAGAAACTGCCCCGTGAAGCTGACGTGCTTTTTCTGCCACGTGACCGGGTCGAGCTCCACCACGGTGGCCGACTTCTTCGAGCTGCTGCTCCAGGTGGTCGCCGCGAACACGCGCAGCGGCGAGCCCCCGATCGCCAGCCATTCGGTAGGCGCCCCGAGATCCGTCGCGAGGCTGTGCAGTCGCGCGCCCGCCCCGTCGAGGACAGCGAGCCCGTGACCGCGCTCGGCAACCACGAGGCGCCCATCGGGGAGCGCCGTCACAGCGGTGAAGCCCGTCTCGTCGGAGCGGGCCAGCACGCTGGCCTCGCCCCCCCGAAAGCGCGTCAGCGCACCGCGGAAAGCGACGATGTTTCCGGCCTCGTCGAGCACGTCGATGGAGCTTGCGGCGTAGATGTCTTCGCCCAAGAAACAAGCGGCTTTGGCGGGAGAGGTGGAGAGGACCTGGCTCTTCATGGTGCGCGATGATACATGGCTGGATGCGGAATGCGAGCCTCTGCGATGTCGATGGCAAGCGATGTGGGAAGAGATTTCTGGGCTTGACCTTGCCATCGCGCCCGAGGCGCTTGGAAATCGCGTCGGCTTGCTGTCGCCCCCAAGGGCCCACTGTGCTACCTCGCGACATCGCTGCGCTTTTCCTGTAGGCTACCGCCTTCCTGTCATGCCCAAGAGCACGCACCGCTCGCTTTCGGCCCTTGTTTTCGCGTCGATCGCGCTGTTTTCCAGCACCGGGGCTGCGGCGCCGCTGTTTTCGCGGCCGGGAACGGGGCCCGTGGTCGAGGTGCAGACCGACGTCGCGCGCGACCTCGCGGCCCTTCCCCGGGCGACGACCGTGGACCTGCCCCTCGCCGATGGCGGCACGGCTCGCTTTGCGCTTCGCCCCATCGAGGTGTTCGCGCCGGGCGCGCGGGTCGTCGAGCAAGGGGCTGGCTGGCAGCGCGTCATTCCGCGGCCCGACGTGGTGGTTTACGAGGGGGAGGACGTTGCGACTCCCGGACGATCGTTGGCCCTCTCGATCACGAACGGCACCAAGATTACGGCGCTCATTCGCGACGGGCGGCGGGTCGTGACGCTCGTGCGACCGAGCCCCCTCGGCGCGCGGGCGCATGCGCTCGTCGATCCCACAGGCAGCTTGCCGCCTAGCGGTCAGGCCCGATGCAAGGTCGATGGTTTTGGCGATCTACCTGGAGCCCCGGGGCCTGACCTGCCGCCGACGCCCGGCGATGGCAAGGAGACGCTGGCGATCGAGATGCTCGTCGACGTGGCGTACGACGCGTATGCCTATTCGTTTGGCTGGGACTCGGCCGTCACCACCGAGTATGCGGCGGGCTTGTTTGGCGCAGTGAGCGCGATTTACAGGCGCGACGTGAACGTCGCCGTGTTGATTGGGCAGCTTGTCATTTGGACCGAGGCCGACCCCTTTCCAGGCGAAGAAACGAGCGAACAGCTCGACGCCTACCGCGGCTGGGACTTGGGCAACCGCGCCGACGTACCTCGCGATACCGCCATGTTGCTCGGCATCATCCCCTATGGCGGAGGACTCGGGTACGTCCGTGCGCTGTGCGACGATCGCAGTTATTCGGTCGCCAACATCGACGCCGACGCCGCGACCTTCCCGACGACTGGATTTCTCTGGGACGTCGACGTCGTGGCTCACGAGCTGGGACACAACACAGGTTCGAAGCACACCCACTGCTACCATCCCCCCCTCGACCACTGCTATGTCGAGCCCGGCTGCTACCCTGGACCGGCGGAGGTCGGGACCGGGGAGACGATGAGCTATTGCCACCTGAACGGCAATGTCGAGCTGGGGTTCGGCGACGTGGTGGGGCAGGTGCTGCGAGCGTTCGCTGAGAATGCCTTCTGTGTCGAGGCGGCTCCTGGCGTGTGTGGCGACGGCGTGGTCGATCCGGGCGAGCAATGCGACAACGCCCAAGCCCCCGGGGGCTGCTGCGCCGCGAGCTGCACCGCGACGCCCGATCTTCCCTGCGACGACGGCAACCCTTGCACCGAAGACGACGTGTGTCAGGAGGAGATTTGCGTGGGAAAGGCCGTGATTTGCAAGCCGAAGGACGTCTGTCATCAGGCGGGCACCTGCGATCCGGCCAGCGGGTTGTGTGACGACCCGACCGTGCCCGACGGCAACGCCTGCTATCCGAATGGCGTGTGCGAAGCGGGCGAATGTCGCCCGCGCGACGAAGTCGAGGAGGGAGGCGGCTCGCCCACCGGAAGCAGGAAGGTCATCTCCGTGGGCACCTGCGTCTGTATGCAGGGCTCATCTCGTGACGACGGGCTCTTGCCCCTTGGCCTTGTCGGCGCCGCGCTGCTCGTCGCGACCGGCCGTCGACGTTGGCGAGGTCCCCGCCGAGAGCGGTCTTCGTGAGCGGATCGTGTGCGCAAAATCGGTCAGATTCGACTGGGCGACGCGGCAAAACCTGACCTAGGAGATCGCCATGCCCGAGCTTCCTGAAGTTGAGATCACCCGCCGTTCGGTCGAGCCTTTGTTGTTGGGCCGGCGCATGCTCAAGGTATTCACGACGAAGCCCAGCTACTTCTTCCTAACGCCGCCGGCTACGTTGCGGCGCGTATTGCCTGGACGCACCGCGACTGCGTTGACGCGCCTCGGCAAGTACCTGTTGGCCGAGCTCGACGATGGCTCTCGCTTGTTGCTGCACCTGGGCATGACAGGGCAGTTGTTCTCCAGCACAGTCACCAGCCCGCGCTTGCTCTCCTCCACCGCGCGCGCGTCGTTGACGCCAGAGAATCAGCGCGTTTTTCAGCCCGACGAGCACACCCACCTGCGCTGGGTGTTCGCAGACGGTGGGCCAGAGCTGCTCTTTCGTGACGTGCGAAAATTTGGCAAGGTGCGTCTGCTAGCGCCGGGCGCAGGCGATCCTCGTTTGGACAAACTTGGACCCGACGCGCTCGGCATCTTACCTCAACACTTGGAGCGTGCGGCGCAGCGCCGGAATGGGCCGGTCAAGTCGTTCTTGCTCGATCAGGCGGTCTTGGCCGGCGTCGGCAACATCTACGCTGACGAGGCCCTATTTCTCGCTGGAGTTCGGCCGTTGCGCCCGGCCTCCAAGGTCCGGCGCGGCGAGTGGGAGCGCTTGGCACAGGCGATCCGCGCGGTGCTGGAGCGCAGCATCGCAACGGGCGGATCGAGCATCAGCGACTACCTCCACCCCGACGGCAGCGACGGCGGCTATCAAGACGAGCGGCGCGTCTACGGGAGGGAAGGGGAGGCCTGCTCCACCTGTGGCAAGGTCATCGAGCGCGTGGTCATCGCCACGCGTTCGAGCTCGTTCTGTCCGCGCTGTCAGCGCTGAAAAGGCGCGGTCTGGTCATGGACCAGCGGGAAGGTCAGGCACCTCCGGCGGCGCCCTGGCGGACCTCGGGTGCCGAAGGCAACCCGGCTCGCGCTAACGAGGCTCGAACGTCCACTGCTGCCGATTTGTGGAGGTCGGCGGCGCGACGTTGATCAGGTTTCGTTTCCCTTCGGGATCCCCGGGGACGATGTCCACCAGGTTGATGTTGCCATCGTGGAAGCTCTGCAATGCGAAGGTCTCCAGCCCGCCGTTGGTGCGGACGCGCCACAGCGTGTTTGGGTAGGCTTCCGGTCCACCGCTGCGCAGCTCGCGGTCGTTGAAGTTCGCGAGGTAGGTGCCGGTCGTCAGGTTCATGATCTGCACATAACCATCGTTCTGGAGGGTGATGGACCACTGCTGCAAACGCTCTTGGTGTCGAACCGTCTCCGCGCGCACCTCCGGTGCCTGCGAGAATTTCTGCATCACCAGCGCTTCGCCGCTGGCGGTGGACGCCACCGCCTGGATACGCAGTGTTTGAAGGCTCGCCCCATCGAGCGGCGTCAAGGTCCAACCGGTCGCGCGGGAGCTCAAGCGGACGATCTCGTTGTCTCCCTCATCCACGCCGAGCGTCTCCCCGGTAGTCGCTTGGATCTCGAACGGCCGGTTGGTACCAACGGTATTCACGCGCCATTCCTGCCCCGACGAGGGGGCGCTCTCCAGGACAAGCTCGGAGCGCGACCGGCGTGCAAGGAAGCGCTTCGTCTTGACGTTCTGGAGCGAGACCGTGCCGTTCTTCATCCAGACGACACGCCAACTGTCTTCGTCACCCGGGGAGTTGGTCGTGCGCGCGATCGGTGTCGTCCCGCCTGACGGTGGGTCTGCCAAGAACCGAGGCATGCCCGAAGGACTGCGCTCTTCCGCCAGGATCTGGACGAGCTGCCCAACCTCGGCGACCGCGGCGTCGCGGGAGGCGTTCTTCGATGCCAATTCGGGGGTAGCTGTGATGGACTGTGTCATGGTCGTTTCCCTTCTGGCAAGGGCATGGCGCGACCCAGGCAAGGTCGGATCTGCCCTCGACGTTGTGCGTCCGTGACGTGATGTCTTCGGATGCCCAGCCGATGTAACAAGCGAAGGGTGTGCGCGCCATTACTCGCGCTGACACGGGCGGATGTGACCGCCCACATCGCCGTTGTCCGCGCAGCTACGGTTCGGGTAGGCGCGTGCCCTTCCGGTAGCCGCCCATGACGTCGCGGATTTCGTCTTCCAACAGGTAGCTCCCCCACGCCTGGCTGACTTCGCCGTCCAGCAAGAAGCCGAGGTGCAAATGGTAGCTTCCGTTGGCGACGCCCGACGTTCCAAGCCTGTCTCCAGCGTCCACATGGGCCCGCGGGCGGGCACCTTCCGGTTGGCTAGAGACGAGCTCCGACAGGTGGGCGTAATACATGTGTGTAATCTGCTTTCCCTGGTAGGCGATGGGCACATCGAGCTCGATGCGCACACAAAAGGCCGTATCGCGGGGACCTGTCCAGAGCGTATGCCCCTCTTCGGCGTAGTCGATATAGCCTGATGCAAGGGCAAAGACAGGCCTTTTGACGCCCATGATGTCAAGCCCTGTGTCCGCCCGGTAGCCTGCCAATACACCCCCGGGCATCGGACTCCAAAGGCCGTTCAAGAGGGGCTCTGACCTGGACGTTTTGGGCCATGCGGGCGGCGGTTGGGATGCGGCCGGAACTTCAGGAGTCGGTGAGGTGAGGGCGGCTTGGTTGTCGTTGACCGGTGGCGGCGACGCCAACAACGAGGGCGGCAAGCGCTCGGGGCGCGGTGGCGACAGAAGCGGCAAGGACGGCTCCGCTGCTTGATTCACGGGTGAGCAGCCCGGGCCGGGTAGGAAGAGCCCTAGGGCGAGGATGGTGAGGGCTGGGTAGGAGGTACGTTTCATGCTACCCGAGGACATCGGTGGGCTGGCCGGTTTTGTGACGCACGACGAGGCCTAGCTCGATCAACGGCCGGTCATTGGACGATGATAAGAGCCAGCACAATAGCCCACTGTGAATTTCCGAACTGCCCTTGCACCCTCGACTACAAGCCCAAAAGGCCGAGGGAAAAGCCGACAACGCTTTTGACGACGCCATTGACGCCTGCCACCTGGAGGTCGGCGTCGCGTGCCGTGAGGCCGAGCGAGAGGGCTTCGTTGCCCTCGTAGTTGACGTTCACGGTGCGGCCCGTGGCGGGCCCGACAAACGTCCCCGTGGAAGACGTCCATGCAATATCGTTGGCGTTGGTGTTGCGCATGTCGAACAGCCCGGCGGTCGCGCGGACCTGGGTGGTCGTCCCTTGCCTGCGGATGACGGCGGTCGCAAATGCACGCGGGTGGCGGTCTACCAGCCGACCGGACCCGATGATGTCGACGCGGTCGTCGAGCACGCGCAGGCTGTCCACGTCGAGCTGCAGCTTCTTCGCGGTGGGGACCGGTACCGGGGGAGGTTGGGTCGGATCGAGGCCCAGTGGAATCAAGATGTCTGCGACAAGCGCGGCCGCCAGGATGCCAAACGGTCCGTCGGGGAAGTCTTCGAGCAGGTTGGTGCCGATGCGGCCGAGCAGATTTCGCACGTCTTTCGACACCGCCACGGCGGGTCGCATGAGCTGCGCGACCAGCTTTTGCAGCAGGTTGCCGTGCTCATTGCATCTCCATGCGCCTGCAAACGCAAGAGGGAGCTCTCAAAAGGCCGGGCTCTGCGCCTTCACCGATCGAGAGCGGCGAGTAGCACGAGGATTGACTCAGTCGCTCGCCGAGCGGCCCGAGCTCAGTGCACCGCGGACGAAGGTCACCACGCCGTAGATGATGGCACCGTAGGCCACCACGTAGCTGCCTCCCGCGGAGGCCGCGTTGTAGCTCGCGGCGGTGGTAAGGAGGCCACCGAGCGTCCAGAGGGCTCCGCGGAGCATCTGTCCAGACGCGACGGCCTGAGCGCTTGGGGCAGGGGCGATCAGCCCACTGCCGGCGCCGCCGCTCCGGTAAGGATCGGTGCCGACGGCAGCCGCCTCGGGCTCCTCGGCGCCGTGCATCCGGCGTTGCAGCGCGGGCGTAGCAGCGATGAGCGTGACGCCCGCGGCAATGCAGAGGGCGGTGGCGGTCAGGAGCTGACCTGTCCAGGTACCTGGATCTTCCAGGTTGGTCGAGACGCTCCGGAGCATGGAGGTCAGGAGCTGGGGCACGATCAGAAACGCCGCCATGCACAGGGCAAGGCTGCGCTCCGGCGCCAGCTTGCTCACCAGGGAGGTTGCCACCGGAACGAGGCACGCCTCGCCCACCGCGGCGGCGACCGTGGCAAGCACCACCAGTGGGACGGCGCCCGCGTCGGCGCCGATGCTGAGCGCTGTTCCTACCCCGACGATCAGGAGACCGGCTCCCAGCTTGGGTAGGCTCGAACGAGCCGGCGGCGTGGCGTCCCGTCGTCGCCACAAGGCCGCGAACAGCAGCGCCGCGACGAGCGGCGCGACACCGCTGAGGGTAAGCAACCAGCTCCCATCCGTCACGCCTCCAGGGCTCGTCGAGAGAAACCGCCAGTGCATATCGAACTGCACGTCGGCGCCGACCCACCACAGGGCGCCGGCCACCACCACGATCGCGAGCACGCCGAGGCGCTGGCGAGCTGCCACGTCAAGGGGTCGCGCTCCCTCCCGTCGGCGCAGGCGCTCGACGCCGGCGAAACCAAGGACGAGCACCAGCACACCCAGCCCGCGCCCCATGCCAGAGAGCCCGGACCAGGCCGTTTCCAGCGCGGGCCACAGGGCGACCGCGGCAAAGACAAGCACGCCGAGGACCGCCATGGTAAGACCAATGTCTCGGACATCGTGGGGCCCGGAGCGAGCCCGCGGCGCGCTGTCTTCGCTGCCCGGATAGCCGTCGGCGGCAAGGTGGCGCTGGGCGACGACGAACGCGCCTGCGCCGAGCAGCATGGTACCTGCCATGAACCCGAGCGCCGCGTCGCTGGCGTTGAACACGCCGAGCGCGCTAGCCAGCGCCGGAGCTGTCAGCCCCGCCGCGCAGATAGCTGCATGGTTGAGGGCAAACCCCGCATCCCGTCGCGGGTCACCCCTACGGTACGCGTCGCCGAGCAGGGCCAGGCTGGTAGGTCGGATCAGCCCGCTGCCCAAGAGAAACAGGCCGATGCCCTCGATGGCGACGAGCTCGACGGTCATCAACGCGGCGCCGAGCGCCATGAGCAGCGCCCCTGCGATGATCGCCTTGCGGTGACCAAGGAAGCGGTCGGCGACGTAGGCCCCGAACAGAGGTGCGATGGTCGCGCGCACGAAGTCGCTGGACGACGACGAGGCGTCCGAGACATGGAGGCGCTCGGCAAGAAAGGCGAAGAGGATGGACCGGAACCCGTAATAGACGAAGCGCTCCCACGCCGAGACCGCAACCATGAGATAGAAGGCTGTGGGCTGTCGCGGGGGGGTCGTCACGTGCGGCTCCTGGGTCGATGGCAGCGAGTGACACGTTATGCGAGGCGCCGTGTGGTGTCGATGAAAAGAGGGTGGCGCCGGCGGGAGCGCTGAGCGCTGGGCGTCGTTTGCTGCTGTACAGAGGCGCCATCGGTGGGCGTCTGCGGCCTGAAAGTGTGGCAAGGCGCGGGAGCTACGACGGAAGGCGTATGGCGGGATTCGCAGCCGCGACGCAGATGGGGCGCGAGCCAAAGCAGCCCGGCGGGGCGCCGTGTCTGCTGAGCTTTGTGTCTTCCATTGCAACCAAGAAAGTAGTGGCCATGAGCCCGATCGTGCGTCGATTCCAAACCCCCAGGAGCCCTGTGGCGCTGCTGGGTATGTCTTCCCTCCTAGCCTTGTCGCTCGCCATCTTCGGTGGCTGTGGCAGCGATGCATCCGTGGCCGAGGGCGGCTCCCAGGGGCCCGTGGCAGGGCAGGGCGGTGCGGGAGGTGCAGCGGCGGCCTGCGCGTCGGGGACCGTGTTGTGCGGCGATACCTGCATCGACCCCCGCTACGATCACGCCAACTGCGGAGCCTGCGGCGTCGTGTGCAGCTCGGAAGAGCTGTGCTCGGACGGTCAGTGCAGCGTGTCCTGTCTTGGTGGCAGCACCCAGTGTGGCAACGCATGCGTGGACACCCTGCACGACCCGCATCACTGCGGGGCCTGCGGGGCTGTTTGCGCCCCCGACGAGGTCTGTTCGGCGGGGCAGTGCGAGACTGCCTGTTATGGCGGCAGCACGCTGTGCAACGCTGGTTGCGTCGACCTCGGCAACGACCCCCAAAACTGTGGATTTTGCAGCAAAACCTGCGCCGCGGGTGAGGTGTGCTCCGAGGGATCCTGTGCTGTTTCGTGTCTCGGCGGAAGCACGCAATGCGGCGTGCTTTGTGTGGATACCGAGAACGATCCTACCCACTGCGGCGACTGCGCGAGCGTGTGCGGGCCGGGCGAGGTGTGCTCCCAGGGGACCTGCGCCGTTACCTGCCTCGGAGGGAGCCAGCTCTGCGCGGGCGCGTGCGTGGACACGGACACCGATCCCGACAACTGCGGCGCCTGCGGAGCGACCTGCTCTGGAGGTTATTGTCTGAACGGGGCGTGTGAGTTCCCAACGAGCTGCGCTGGCCTGTTGCAGAACAACCCCAATCTACCCACGGGAGCCTACTGGGTTGACTCGGACGGACCCGGTGGCATGGCTCCCTACGAAGTGTATTGCGACATGACCACGGCAGGCGGCGGCTGGACCTTGGTGGCGAGCGTCGTGGATCGGGCCTATTTTGCCGCGACGATTTGTTCGATTACCTGCGCTGGCGCCTTGGTGACTGCTTGTGACGAAAAGCCGTTTACCACGTCCACCACGGCTGGTTCGGTTGCGACCATGTTGACCACTGACTACAAGTCGGAAGCCTATTCGATTGTGCCCTTTAACGAGTTTCTATTCGTCGATAGCAACGGGCTGTACGCGAGCTACGAAGTGAGCACCGCCCAGCCGCACGCGAGCGTTCTCGATTGGTACCCCGCGGGGCTGCAGAGCGTGGTCGCCGAAAACGTCGAGGCACCAGCGTCGTCTTCCTACCCCGTGAGCCTGACCAACGCGTCGACGGCCGACAACCCGTGCGGCACGCTCAGGGTTGCCTTCAACATCGAAGACTCGGACACTCCCATCGGGGGCAACTGCCACACCAGTGTCAAGGGCCCCTCGTGGAGCAACAAGAGCAACAACAACTGCTATTGGGACGACGGCGGTGTCCCCTGGGCAACGGGCGCGTTCTACGTCTCCAACACCTCGGACTATCGGCTGTGGCTGGTTCGCTGAGGGGTTGTCTTGCCGCCTTCCACAGCTCTTGACGACTCACGGCTCGGGTTTGGGTCGGAGGGACCAGCGCTTGGTCAGAATAAGGTCTTCGAGGGAGGGCAGAAATAGGGAGACCCGATCGGAGTAGCGCACGGTTCGGCGTCGTTCCTAAGCGTCATCGAATTGCAGTGCCATTCCGTCTTTGGTCGAGGCTCGGCGGGCTACCTTGACGTACACACGTTCGTCGCCCTCGAGCACGTAGCGTCCGACCTTGCGGGCCTCGTCGGGCGAACGATTGGGAAAGAGGTCCAACACCGACGCCCTGGTAACGGGTCGCGCTGGGGGCGGGCTCACGGGCAGCTACCAGGTCGATCGAGTCGCTCGCTCGAACCCGCGGGCGAGGAAGCGATAGGGGCCGGAGGAGACCAGTTCTTCGAAGAGGCTGCTTCCGCGGTCTTTTTCGGCGATGCGTAGAATGCCAAGCATCCTCAGGCGCGCTACGCAGCGAGCCTTTGTGTTGAGACCGAGGAAAGCAATCGTGCGACGGACACGCTCCTGCGCGCCTTTGGACGATTCGGGTGCGGGCTCGATTGCTCCGGTCAAGCCGTCGATCGAGAACAGATCTTCCACACCGTCCGCGTCCGGGCGAAGAAGAAAGGGCGACCAGCGGTCGCGCTTGTGCGAGCTGTTGCAGGACGAGCAAGCAGGGTAGAGGTTCTCCCAGGAAAGTCCGAGCTCCTGGTGGCCGCACTCCTGCGCCAACCGGTAAGGCACGAAATGATCGATGGTCTCCGGTGATGTTTCTCGAAGGGGACCGTCGCAATAGGCGCAGAGAACGGGCTCGCCCTCTTCGCGAACACTGTCATGGAAAGCTCCCGCGCGGGATCGCCCTTCGTGTCTCCAGCCGTGGAGCGCATCGCCCGGAGTTTGCGCGGGCCCGCGCTCGCGCCACTTCGCTTCAGCGTCTCGCCAGAACGCTGGTGCGGCCCTTCGGCGGAACGGGCTCACGCGGCCTGACTCCGCACTTTCTCTTCCATGACCTTGCGTATGGGCGCTTCGGTCACGAGCACGATCGTGGCCACTTCATCGTTGAGCGCGACCAGGCGTCTTCGGCGCTCGAGGAGTTTGACCCAATCGACCTCGCGGCCCGCGCGCAGCTCGTGGATGTCGCGCTGGTGCGCTGCGAGGGCTTCGCGTGTCTCCGTGTCGACAATTCCGACGGGTGCATCGAAGATGGCTGAGACAACCCACTCCAGAGACTGGCCTGGTGCGAGCGGCACGGGCTTGAGGGTGCCCGAGACGAGGTGGGTTGTTGGATCGGGACGAAGGCAGAAGATGCGGCCGCTCGTCGCGGAAGCCACCACAAATGGCGAGTGGGTGGTGGCGTAAATTCGGGCGCGGGGGAACAGCTCACGGAGCGCGGGTAGCACGCGGATCTGGGCGGTTGGATGAAGACTGGCTTCCACCTCGTCCAGGATGAGCCAGAACTCTTGTTCGAAGGGAGAGCGAGCCGGATCGATCCAAGGAATTCGGACCAGGCGAACGAGCAAATCGGACAGCCAAGCGATGGAGCTTCGCATGCCCTCTCCCAGTTGGTCGAGGGGGACATCCGCCCCGTCGAAGAGCATCTTGGGCGCCATCTTCCCGAGCTCGAACACGAGGCGGACCTCCCGTCCAAGCAACCTGGAGAACGCATTTTCCATCATCTGGATTGTCTTCTTACGCGCGGACGCTCCATCGCTGAGGTCGGTGCCCTCCCCCTTTCGCTCTGTGGCGTATTGGGCAAACTGAATCCTCTCGAATTCCAGATTGACCGCCAGCTGTCCCAGCGCCTCGGCGGCAAGCCATGTCTTGTCGAAGGCAAGAGCGCTCGAACGGGGATCCTCGGCAATCTCACGCGGCCCGTCGGAGGCGAGCTTGGCGCTAGGCATGTGAGAATGGTAGACGAAGGCCGCCCAGGAGAGCGGCTTCAGGGGGTCGGCGTTGTAGGCATCCAAGCACGTGCGGATCGCCGTCGAGCCATCCCGATCGAGCCACGGATTTCCGTAACGCCCGCGAATCCCGAGCCGTTCGCTGTCGTGCTCCAGGACGCCGACGTAGGAGATCCGAGGACGCCGACGTAGGAGATCCGCTGGTCCCGAGGCTGGCGAAAACGCGGCACAAAGGTAGCGAAGGGGGCGCCGGTAAGGGAGGGCTGCTCGTAGCCCGACTCGACGCTTGGTGTACCCACCAGCCGAACGATGGCGTCCGCAATCGTCGTCTTTCCGCAGCCGTTCGGCCCTTCGAACAACACCAGCTCCCCGTCCCCGTCTTGTTCGCCAAAATCGAGGGTGGCATCCTCGAAGGGACCAACGTGGTTGAGGGAAAGCTCTCGAATCCGCATGGCGCCGCACGATACCGGAACATACGCGGGGCGTCCAGCGAAGGCTCGCGCCCCCAGGCCACGACGGAGCAGCGGCGCACCATGGTGCCCGAGGTGCTGGAGTCCGGCCTTGCGCGGCGAGAAACCGAGCTTGCCGTCTTACCCGCCATGGCCCACCGAAACGGCCCCAACGGCGTCGCCGTGGCGGTTCTCGTCCGCGCCTGCCGAGCCCACCCGACCCGGCGTCCCGCTCGACGCGCCTGCGTAGGTCCAAACGCAACCCCATCCTTCTTGCGCTCATCCGCGGGTGTACCCCCACAAATAGCGCTTCCCAAGCCCGGCACAACCGGTGCTTAATACCCGAGGTTCACCTCCGGAGGCACCCATGTCGCCAACCC
>CAYLJT010000076.1:0-15919 GCA_964383995.1 uncultured Polyangiaceae bacterium | reverse complement strand
CGCAAACCTTCCCTTCGGATAAGGCACCTCGCACCAATACGATTCGCGCCTGCCACCCGGAAGCTCGACCTCGGTGAGCACGGGCGGCTTGTCTAGGTGGTCAAACAGCCTCCCCAACTCATCCCGCGCCGAGCGCTTGGCTTGCTCATCCCCGCCTTCTGCGATCGAAAGCAATGCGTCCCGCACGAAGAACAGGTCCGCGCCGTGACGCACGGTCGGACGGATTTGCCGCAGGATACCCACGGCGGTGGTGGTCTTGCCAAATTGTTCGAGCAACCCGTCGAGCACCTTCCCCCGCTCTTCCCATTTGTCTCGGTCTCCCTCCATCTTCATCAGCAACAGCAACGTTTCCGGCGTCACCGAGCCTTCCGGTGCCGACGAGAGCGCACGCACAGCGAGATCCGGATTCACCTGAGCCAGGTCCCTCAACAAGGTGTTGGCGTCACCCAGCTCGTCCGCGAGCAACGCGAATGTCTCCGCCCAGGCGCCCAAGGTTTCCGGATCGTTCCCCAGCTTGGCCACCAATGGCTCCCACTCGGATCGTCCACGTCGACCTAACGCCGAGGCTGCCAGCCGCTCCTGCAGCGCGCGGTGGACGAACCTGCATCGCTCCCTCCCGACCATTACCAGCAGGCCGGTCTTTCCCGCCGCTTCTTTCAGCACAAGATCAGGATCTTGCCACGCGGTCTCCATTCGACACAGCTTCTCGAAACACGCACTGTGCACCAACGCCGCCTTCGTGTGCACCCGATCGTAGGGCCCGGCTCCCTGCCGCAGCAGGTGCAACGCGGCGTCTTCCAACACCTCGATCACCTCATCGCGATGTGCCACCGCGCGACGTCCGTCCTCTGCGACCAACCGATGAATCGCCCGCTTCAACAATCCGGCCCGACCCTTGGGTAGACGCACACCCTTGTGCTCCCGCAAATCGTCCAACGCAAGCAGAGCCACCAAGGTCAGCATCAGCGGATTGCCCGCCAGCTCTCGCAACGATCGTTCGGCACCGACAGCCTTCAGAATCGCGTCGACGTGTGCCGCGCCGCCCTCTCGCCCCTTGAGCCACGCCGTCAACAGCGCACGCTGCTTGTCGGCGTCCAGGGGCACCAGGGCCAGCAGCATGAACACTGTGGCAGGTGGTTTGTACCCAAAGGGCCTGGAGGTGACAATTACCCGGCAGCCCGCTTCGAGCCACGCGGTCTTTGCCGAAAGCGCAGCGATCTTCTTCATGACGCCGGCGCGCTCGTCGGGCTTGACCTCATCGAGGCCGTCCAGCAAAAACAACAACTCTCCGCGCGCCGCAGCGTCTCGAAGGGCCTTGTCGAGCCCCGGTTCGCTTTCCAATGTCGCAAAGGCGATCACATCCGCCGCCGTCGACGAACCCAGCTCCGACAGCCGCACCCGCACGGGAATGCCCGCCTTATCCAGCTCTTCTTTCTTTCTTACCCTTTCCAACGCCAGCCGGCCACGGTCGGCAGCTACTTTGGCCACCAGCGTCGACTTGCCACTGCCAGGCTCGCCCAGGAGGGCAAAACAACGCTTCTCTTCCAACTTCAAGAAGCGATCGATGGGTTGACCGTGCTTCCAATCACCGCGCTCATCCCCCCGCAACATCAACGCAGCGTCCTCGCTGTCGGCGTGGACCTCGACGTACACGGCGTCGAGCGTGCGTGTATCGAAGTACAGGTCGTCTAGCGCGAGGGGCTCTTGCTCGATGGTGGTGACGAGCTGCTCCAGGTAGGCGGGCAGGGGATTCTGTCGGAGAGGCGCAGGCGGTGGACGCGAAGGTTTCTTGGTCAGCTCCCTCAGTTTGCTTGCCAGAATCGCGCTGCGCAGCGTCTCCGCGGTCGTAAAGAAGCCACAAGGTTGGTCGCCGAGCTTCTTGCGAAAGGCCTTCAGCGCGCGAACCCGCCGAAAGACCTCCACGGCCGCGCTATCCCCGTCCGCGGTAAGCAGGCCGTCTTGTTCCCTTGGACCGGGCCAGCCGTAATCGTCTCGGACAAAGAACGGAAACACCTCTTTGCCGAGCTCCCGTGCCCTGTTCACCTCCAGCTCGGTCATCGAGGTTTTCCCGTCGCCGCCCTCCTCGACGGAGGGCACCCAGCCGTAGCGATGGGCAACGATCACCAGCAACGCGTCGGCCTTGGCAATGTCCTCGAAACAGGCAGCCGGCGTTTTCCCGCTGCGGGAGCCGAAGTTCTCCATACCCCAGGGCAGGTGCTCGAGGTCGTTGATGGCGTCCCGGGCGGCTCGCCGGTGCTCCATGAGGTCCCGCTCGGTAGAGGACACGAATACGCGGCAAACGGGCTTCTCGGCCATTGCTTGGATGTTCGCCGGAGCTTCTTGATAGTGCAACAAATTTTGCGGGCGCCATCTACGCCGGGTGGACTCGGACATCCGACGGTGGCGGCAAGATGGACGCCCTCGGCGCGGAGGAGCCTGACGCCTGCCCCATGGCTCTAGCCCTCGTCACCCGGGCGCAGGCGCTTTCCACAAGCGTGGGTAGATTGTTTCAAAAGGACTTGACGGATCGTGATGAGCGCGTAACATGAATGGTCGATGGGGATGCGACGAGTCGTGGGTAAAACCAGAGCGGTACCGAGGGGCGTTGGACGGCGGAGCTTCGTCGATCGGAGCTGCGGAAGCGTGCCGTGCACTGCGTCGGACGAGACATGTGCACTTCTTGGGAATGAGGAATGAACTTCCTTCTTGACACCAATATTCTCGTTAGCGCTGACCCGACGAGTGCAGCCAACATCGAGCAGCTCACCCCGCTTGTTGCGGAGCTGCTGGGCCTGCTCAACGCTGGACGTCACGGTATTTGGATACATCCCGCCTCGGTTCAGGAATTGGCAGGTGACAAGGACCAGGAGCGCCGTGAGATGCGGCGACTTCTGCTGGGCAAGTATCCTCAGCTTCCTCACCCACCTGGACAAAGCGCGCGGTTGGTCGAGGTCCTTGGGTCGCCGGCAAAGGGAAGCCACAATGAGATCGATTTGCTACTTCTCTCTGCGCTGGACGCTGAAGCCGTAGACTGCTTCGTTACACAGGACGACGGCATTCATCGGAGAGCTCGGCGCACCAACCTCTCGGATCGCGTGCTCAGAGTTGCGGAGGCGATGGCCATTATCCGGGCCCTGTTTCCGACGATCCCCGTGCCCCCGCCCCATGTCGTGGCGACGGTTGCACATGCGCTCCACGACGATCCAATCTTTGACACGCTGCGAGCCGACTACGATGGTTTTGACGCCTGGCTCAGCAAATGCAAACGCGAGCAACGTAGGACATGGGTCATCGAACAGGATGGCAAGTACGCGGGACTCTGCATTGTCAAGCAGGAGCAGCCCCCGGGTCTGGGGCGCTTTGACAAGTCCCTCAAGCTCTGCACATTCAAGATCGCTGACGCGTTTCGCGGTTTGCGATACGGCGAATTGCTGCTGAAGACGGTTTTTAGCTTTGCTGTGGAGAACGGGTACCACGCGGCTTTCGTGGACGTATTTCCGAAGCACGAGCATCTTGTCGCCCTCTTCTCGGACTTCGGTTTCATGGATGTACAGCGCAGGCCGAACGGCGAGATGATCATGCTGAAGATGTTTCGGCCTGGAACTGCCGATGCTCCGCTCGATCCGCTAGCGTTCAATGTTGCCTACGGGCCATTCGCCGTTCGAATGGGCTCCGCCCAGGTCTTCGTGGTGCCAATTCAGCCTCGCTTTCATCAGTTGTTGTTTCCCGAATCGGAGCTGCAGCTTCAGATCAAGACAGAGCGTCACCCATTTTCCAATAGTATACGCAAAGCGTACCTGTGCCACTCGGCCCTAAGGCGGGTGTCCACCGGCGACTTGCTGTTGTTCTACTGTTCCACGCCGACGCAGGCGGCCACCGCGTTGGGCGTTGTGGACGGCAGCCTGGCCTCCGATCGAGCACCGGCTCTCGCACGATTCGTTGGGAGGCGCACCGTCTACGCCTATCGCGAGATTGAGCGTATGGCGACGAAGCCCGTGCTGGCGCTTCTCTTTCGACTGTCCCGGGTCCTTCCGAACGCCTGGCCCCTTGACCTGCTCGTTAGAGCAGGTATTGTGCGGCGCGCTCCTCAGTCAATAGTGAAGGTTCAACGTCCGGAGGCTCTTGCATGGATAGCGGATCAACTCGGTGCGTGGCGATGATGGCCATTAAGCCGCAATTCGCGTTCGGGCTCCTCACCGGCCGAAAGAGGGTAGAGTTCCGACGCCGCGCCGCGGCGCGGAAGCTCACGCACATCGTCGTTTATGCGACGAAACCAGTCGGAGCCGTTGTCGGCGTACTTGAGATATCTGACCTCGCCGAGGGTACGCCGCAATCGCTGTGGAGTCGATTTTCGAACGTAGGCGGCATCGGACGTTCCGACTTCTTCGACTACTTCGCTGGAACCGAGCACGGCATCGCGTACCTCGTGCAGCACGTCTGGTCTTGCGACGAGGCCCGGGAACTAGGGAAGGTTGGCCTGCCCCGGGTGCCTCCCCAGGCGCACCAATATCTCAGCTCTCGAACGCTCGAACAACTTCGGCCGAAAGGCCGCCAGGGACCGCTCGACGCGACCATCGACTACGAGAGCTGGCTAGCGATGCATTGCCGGTCGCAGGTACAGGGCGCCCGCGGCTGAGTATGTATGGGCCGACGGCGTTCTGCCTGGGGTCGTGTGCTTGCTGGGGGGGAGAGTCTTCCGGCGGTCCTTAGAACGCATCCATGGACGACGCCTTGCGCAACGCTTCGCTGTTTGCGAAGATGCGGGGCGCGTCGGCCCACTCGACCAAACGCGAAGCCTTCCCTCACGCCTCCTATGGACCTCGCACGCATCGAAGCCTTCCTCCGCCGTGACCCGGCTTTGCATGCCTACGAGCTGGGCGACCTCGATCCGGTCTTTTTGCCCCATACACGCTGGTTCACCTACCCCGAAGACGGCCCTCCACAGGCGGTTGCCTTGCTGTACACGGGCACCTTGCCGGAGACCCTGCTTTGCTTTGGGGGCGACGCGGCGGCTGCCTTGCTGCGCTCGCTGTCTCCCTCGCTTCCTACGACGGTCTATGCGCACCTGACGCCGGGCTTGGCGGGGGCGCTGGGTCGCGTTGCCGAGCCGCGCGGACGCCACTCGAAGATGGTGCTTGCGGACCTTTCTTCCCATGCCAGCGCCGTCGGTACCGAGCTGCTTGGACCCGAACATCAAGACGAGTTGCTTACCTTCTACCAGGAATGCTACCCCGACAATTGGTTCAACGCGCGCATGCTTTCGGTGGAGCCCTATGTTGGCATTCGGGAGGCGGGGGTCTTGGTCGCTGTGGCGGGGCTGCATGTTTGGTCGCCGCGCCATCGGGTTGCCGCGTTGGGCAACGTGGCCGTCCGACCTTCCCATCGCGGTCGGGGCTTGGCCTTCCAGGTTACCGGCGCCCTTTGTCGGCGCCTCTTGACACGGGCCGACACCATCGCGCTCAATGTCGAGCGCGACAACGTTGCTGCTGTTCGTTGCTATCGGCGCCTTGGCTTTGTTGACGTTGCCGAATACGACGAGCTGCTCTTTCACGCCCCACCTTACCCCCCAAACGCACCATGAAACAGCGCCCTTTTCAGCAGGTTGACGTGTTTACGGCCACACCCTACCGGGGCAATCCGCTGGCGGTCGTGCTCGATGGCACGGGCTTGAGCACCGAGGAGATGCAGGCGTTTACCAACTGGACCAACCTGTCCGAGGCGACGTTTCTGCTGCCGCCGACGGACCCGGCGGCGGACTACCGGGTGCGCATCTTTTGTCCCGGACGCGAGCTGCCGTTCGCTGGGCATCCGACGCTTGGCAGTTGCCACGCTTGGCTCAGCGCGGGCAACCTTCCGAAGGGCGAGCTGGTCGTGCAACAGTGCGGGGTGGGCCTGGTCAGCTTGCGTCGTACAGGAAGCCGACTTGCCTTTGCAGCCCCACCGCTCATCAAGGGGGGACCCTTGGACGAGGCCGATGTGGAGCTCATCGCGCGGGGTCTGGGTGTGCCTCGCAGCGATATCCTGCACCACGCTTGGTGCGATAACGGACCCAACTGGCGCGGCGTCATGTTGCCCTCGGCCGAACAGGTGCTGGCGCTCAAGCCCGACGCTCGCATCTTGGGTGTCCTCGATCTGGGTGTGGTCGGTCCCCATGGCAAGGTTGGTGTCGTTGGCGCGCTGGCGTCGAACCCGGATGGTTGCGCCTTCGAGGTGCGCGCCTTCTTCCCTGGAAACGGCAGCATGGCGGAGGACCCCGTGACGGGTAGCCTCAATGCGGCGCTCGGTCAGTGGCTCATCGGTGCCGGTCTGGCGCCGGAGCGATATACGGCCGCCCAGGGCACGGCGTTGGGTCGGGCAGGAAGGGTCCACGTGGAGCGCGACGCCGCGGGTCAGGTGTGGGTCGGTGGCGACTCGGTCACCTGCGTGAGCGGAACGGTGCTGCTGTAGAGCTCCTTTTCGAAGCGAAACAGCACCTTGGGCACGCGAAAACACACGGGCTCGGCGGCGCCAACCAGGGCCTCGAACGTCCGCGGCGCGGGTGGGGGAAGGGGTGTTCATGGGCGCGAATGCCGTGGAGGTCGCGTCCAGGTGACATTGGAGGATACGGAAGACTACCGCATTTTCGGCCTGGACCAGGGTCCAGAGATCGGAACGCCCCGCCGCGCCGGCGGAGATTATGGCTGATTCCGAAGCAACGGCGAGCGCCAATCTTGACTGCCCTTCACCTTGTCGAACACGCGCGAATCGGCCTCTCCCATCGTGGCCTTGGCTGCAAACGTGTCCTTGGTCCACTTGTGCGGAGGAGGCTTCGGCCCGGTGGGCGGTGGCGCGCTGGCGTCGATGACAATGGCGCCTGTGGTCGGGTCGAAGCCGAGGTAAGGTTGCAGGTCGATGTAGTTGCCCGACAGGATGCCCGTCTCGCGCAGCTCTTCGGCGCTTGAGTAGAGCTTGCCGTTGACCTTCACGATGGCGTACGCGCCGATGACGTCTCCGGTGACCTCCGAGAAGGCCCGCGAAGTGACGGTTGTCAAGAGCGTGGCCTTGGTCCAGCGCATGGCGCAGTAGCCCATGGAGGCCGGGATTCGCAGCTTTTTGATGGAGTCTATGGGTAGACAAGCTTGCTCGTCCTCGAACGAAACCGCCGCGGGGTGGCTGATGGCGATCTCGAAGGCCCGTTTGCCTCCCAGGTTGGCGCCCACGTAGCCACCGATGTTTGTGGGAAGAAGGAAGCGGAGGCGTCGTCGATGGCGGATCGTAGGCGACGAGCGCGATGCCGCCGAGCACTCGAGCACGCGTACACCATGGTTCGCAAACGTCATGAGGTTCTCGCTTTCGGCCTTCGTTATGCGCTTGATCCAGACGAGTCTCGGGACCGGCGCTCAACGTAACATGCGTCGTGCGCCTGGCGAGGGGAACAATTGGGGGCCGAGCAACCTGCTGGGCTCAACCCGGTTGGCCAACCGCAGCTACGACATCACGGCGTCAGACGCTCGAGGTCCTTCCGGGCGGCCGCGAGCGCGATCGGCTCGGCTGGAACACGCTGGCTCCAACCTTTGATCGCACGCTGCGTCGTAGCACCTAGGTTCTTGCGCAGCTCGCGCCACTCCGTGCTTCCTTCCTTGTAGTCGCGGTTCTCGTCAACGGGCCGAGCCTCAGGGCAGCAGAAGTGCACATACCAGGTTTCGATCTCCCGAGCGGGAATCACATATGCGATGCGCTCGTCGTCCGTGCGCGGCCCGCCAACTGCGACCGCGACGCGCTTTTCGATCTCCCTCAGGCGACCTTCGAACCCGTCCTTGTCTGCGTCAATCACAACGACCAAGCCAAGATTGGCCTGGTGCTTCTGCGATCGCAGCGCGCCTACCTCCGCAGCCACGCGACTCAACACGCCCGTACTGTCAACGCACCTTTCGAAACGCGTCGGACGAAGGCCGAGGTGCTCGACGAGTCTCCGCACAAAACTATCGTGAACCTCGTCCTCATAGAGGACCACGACGCGGATCCTAGGACGCGACATGCCAACCCCGCGCGACAAGCTCCGACAATCGAAGGGGTCCACCCGAAATAAGAGGAACCTTACGTGTTCCGCCGCCTTCCTCGCGTTCCATGAGTATCGCGTTTGACGCACCCATGAAGTCGATTACCTCCGAGGAGTGAGAGACGACGAGCGACTGCACCCCCGCGTGATCCGCTAGGTCGGCGAGCTTCACCAGGAAGGGCTGGATTTCTCGGATCGAGACGAAGTTGTCGGGCTCATCTAGGCAGAGAAGCGTAGCTTGCCCGCCGACCAGCTCAAGGACGGTGTAGTACACGATGAGAACCCTTTGACCATCCGAAAGGGCGTCAAAGTCGAGCTCGTAGGCGCCAAGAGTTGAATCGCGGAACTTCACTACCAGCACCATGGCGCGACCTGCGGTCACCATGCGAAGACTCTGGTAGCCACGGATAATCTCCCTAAGGGTCTCCTGGGCTCGCCCCATGGACTCGGGTGACTCCAGAAGGTGGCGCCGCAACCACGACGCGAAGTTCGAACCGTTGCGTTCCAGCCACAGACCCTCGCCGCGAGAGACGGCTTCCATGCGTGTCGGATCGGGACGCAGAATCCAGATGGCACCGATGGCCCTCTTGAGCCAGGCAAGGCGCGGGCTCAACGCGTCCGGCCCGATTGACGCGAGAAACGAGCTTTTAGGTGAGAACGAGAAGGCCCCCTTCGCGGGAACATGATCGTCGTCGAAGAGCTGCACTTCAGTGTCCGTAAATCGGTAGAGCGGCTTGCCATTGAGCAGGACCTCCTCTGACTCGATCTTGGGCTCTTCGCGATCTCGCTTGTGCGCGACAGCCAACGAGTAGCGGAACGTGCCCCACTCCGACTCGACATCTAACTCAAAGCGCTGAAGCGGTCGGACGCAAAGCTTTGTTAGCCTGGACGTTGGAAAAGCGAGATCCACAGCCTCCCCTCTACACACAACATCTTGGAGACCAGCAAGGACTTCGAAGACGGAAGACTTTCCCGCCCCGTTGTCGCCAAGCAACAGGGTCCGTGGTCCGGGGTTCAGCTCAAAATCTACGAGGCAGCGATAGTTGCTCACGTAAAGCCTGGCTATTCGCGCGACGGCCTCGTTTGGGTTTTCTAACAATCCAAGCGCTTCTTGCATGGCTGGGTGGAACCGGGGCAAAGAATCCTCAGCCATTCTTGTCGCAAAACGAATCCTCCGCAAGGTGATTTGGTTCTCGAGGTACCGCGCGGCATCGGGAGGCTTGCTTCCGCACAAAAATTAACGGACGCTGCGTCGCGAAACGCTCCCGAGGGGAGGCCGTTTCGAATCCCGATCCTCACCGGAGCCCGCCATGCCTTCCAATCCAACGTCGCCTCGTCCGGCGCGCACCCTTCGTACAGCCTTTGGCCTTGGTCTCTTGCTCCTCGCGGGTTGCGGCGCACGCGCCGAATACCCGACTGCGGAGGGGGGCTTGGCCCTCGACCGCGTGGTGCTGTATCGCAATGGCGTCGGCTATTTCGAGCGCCATGGGGAGGTCGACGGCGATGTATTGCGCATCAAGGTGCGTAAAGACCAGGTGAATGACCTCCTGAAAAGCCTTACCGTGGTGGAGCGCGACGGTGGCAAGGCGGTCAGCATTTCGATGCCCCTCGACCCGCAGACCTGGGCCAATGCGGCCTTGGCCACCCTGGCGCCCGGGCGTGGTAGCTTGGCCGAGGTACTGGACGCCTTGCGCGGTACGGAGGTGACGGTCCGGTCGAGCGACGGCACGTCGTCGAGGGGTCGCATTGTCATGGTGGAGCGCATGGAGCCGGCCCCGATGCCCATGGAGCGCATGATGGAGCCGCCGCAACTGGCCGACTTCAAGCTGACGCTGCTGGCGGGAGACGAGCTCAACGTGGTGCTCCTGTCCAAGATTCAGGCCCTGACCCTGGAGGACGGCGGCCTTGCGATGCAGCTTCAACGCAGCCTGGATGCCTCCGCGGGGGAGGGCATGTTCCAGCAGGTGGAGGTCGAGATTCGCCTGGTTGGCAAGGCCAAGAACGACCTCGCGGTGAGCTACGTCGTGCCCGCGCCCATGTGGAAACCGACCTACCGCATCGTGCTCCCGAAGGACGGTAAGGGCAAGGCCTTGCTTCAGGGCTGGGCGGTCGTCGACAACACCAGTGGCGAAGATTGGCGCGGCGTCAACCTCGGCCTTACCTCGGGAGCGCCCATCGCGTTTCGCTACGATCTCCACACGCCGCGTACCGTCGAGCGGCCCGATCTAACCGAGGCGGGCGTTCGGCGCCAAGCGCGCGCGGTGGTCGGTGAAGCGAGCTACGACAGCCCGCCGGATGCCTTGAAGGCAGATGATGCAGGTGATGCCGACCTGGAAGAGGAGGCGCAAAAGGAGCTGCGCGACGGGGATGGCCGCTATCGCGCGGCCGCGCCCAAAATGCCAGGTCCCATGCCCGCCACGAGGCGGCTCGCGCCCGGGGGCGACGCGGCGAGCGGCAAGGGTTGGCAAGGTGGCATTCCCAGCACGGGCGCCGCGATGGACGCCTCGGGCGCCCTCGGCCAGTCGGTCACCCTCGACTCCTTGCAACGCAGCACGTTGGCCCAAGCGCGGGCGGCGTCGGTGAGCGGACTTCAACGCTTCGACATTCAGGATCCGGTGACCGTCCCGGACGGGACGTCGACCATGGTGGCCATCATCAACCAAGCGGTGGAAGGTGAAGAGACGTTTCTGTACCGTCCAGGCGGCGGCGGGGTGGGTTACGAGGCCAACCCGTACCGCGTGATCCGCTTCAAGAACAGCACGCCGTTCGTGCTCGAGCCGGGTCCGATCGCGATCTTTGCGGAGGGGAGCTTTGTGGGTGAGGGCCTGTCGGAGGCCGTCGGAACGGGCACCAGCGCCACCATCCCGTTTGCGGTCGAGACCGACATGCTGGTCACCCAATCGACCAAGTACGACGGCAGCGAAATGCGCCTTGTTCGCTTGGTTCGGGGGGTGTTGGAGGTGGAGCGCTTCAACCGTACGACCACCACGTGGACAGTGAAAAGCGCCACCAAGAAGGACGGCTTCACGCTCCTCGTGCGTCACGGTCGCGCGGGCTACGGCTATTCTCTGAAGGACCGCCCAGCGGGCACGGAAGATCTCCCGGATGCCTACCTGATTCCCCTCCAAGTGCGGGCCGGAAGCCGAGAAGGGACGCTCGACGTGGTGGAGCAGACGCCCTCGCGCACATCGTTGAGCATTTGGGACGGCAGCGCCGTGAAGCTGCTGGAAACCATCGTCGCCACGAATGACGTCACGCCCGAGGTCAAGCAGCGGCTCATGCCCATCGTCAAGCTCCGCCAGGAGCTTTCACGTATCGATGAGCAAATCGACGGTCTCACGCGCCAGCGTCAGGAGCTCGACCAGCGCGCGGACGAAACCCGACAGAACCTGGAGTCGCTCAAGAAGGACCCCCAAGCGGGGGCCCTGCGCGCACGCCTCGGTGCGCGCTTGGAGCAGTTCACGCAGGACGGTGACAAGCTCGGACGGCAGCTGGTCGAGCTGCAGAGCAAGCGGATGGAAGCAAAGATCGCCGTGCAGGACGCGATTCAGGATCTGGACATCTCGAACGATCCCCCGAAGAAGCCGTGAGCGCTCGCCGGTCGGGCCCCGCTCCCCAGCGCTGGGAGCCACGCTGGGCCCGCGGAAGGCGGCCATTTCCCGGGAGAATGTCGCTGATCTCGCCCCCAATGCGCCTCCCCAAGTTGCAGCTCCCTGGGCAGTTGATTTGAGCTCAAAAAAATATCTTTTGTGTAACGTAATAATCCGTTAGCCTACGCGTTGAGCCTGGCTTAGCCGTGAGTTCTTCGCTGCGCCGGAGGGCAAACGCGCTCAGCTTCTTGTTCACCCTGCGCGGACCTAGGTCCGCCGAGGAGATGTCATGAGAGCACAGCGTGCAGCATGGATGACGGCCGCCTTTGCGTTCCTGCTGGTGGGGGTCGGATGTGGGTCCGATGATCCGAGCACCGACACCGCCAGCTCGGGGGCGACCTCGACCAGCGGAACGGGTGCCGGCGGAGCCACGAGCAGCTCCTCGGACACTGTGACGTCGAGCGGCGTTGGAGGGGATGGCGGGGCAGGAGGCCGGGGCGCGGTGTGCGGCAACGGTGTGGCCGAGGCAGGGGAAGACTGCGACGACGGTGGGGAGAGCGCGACGTGCAACGCCGACTGCACGACGGCCTCGTGCGGTGACGGCGTATTGAACACGGCGGCCGGCGAAGCGTGCGATGACGGCGGTGAAAGCGCGACGTGCAACGCCGACTGCAGCGCGGCCTCGTGCGGTGACGGTGTGGTCAACGCGAGCGCCGGTGAGACCTGCGACGACATGGGCGAGAGCGCGGCGTGCAACGCCGACTGCACGGACGCCGCTTGCGGCGACGGCGTCGTGAACATGAGCGCCGGGGAGAGCTGCGACGATGCTGGTGAGAGTGCGGCCTGCAATGCGGATTGCTCTGCGGCCTCGTGCGGCGATGGACTGGTGAACATGACGGCGGGCGAAGCCTGCGACGACACTGGCGAGAGCGCGGCCTGCAACGCTGACTGCAGCGCGGCTTCGTGCGGCGATGGCAAGGTCAACGCGACGGCTGGCGAAGCCTGCGATGACAGCGGGGAGAGCGCGGCGTGCAACGCCGACTGCAGCGCGGCCTCGTGCGGCGATGGCAAGGTCAACGCGACGGCCGGCGAAGCTTGCGATGACAGTGGAGAGAGCGCGGCCTGCAACGCCGATTGCTCGGTTGCCTCGTGCGGCGATGGCAAGGTCAACGCAAGCGCGGGCGAGACCTGCGATGGTATGGGTGAGACCGCTACGTGCAACAGCGACTGCTCGACGGCGTCCTGCGGTGACGGCAAGGTCAACGCCACGGCTGGCGAGGCCTGCGATGACATGGGCGAAAGTGCCGCGTGCGATACCGACTGCACCGCCGCCCTGTGTGGCGACGGGACCATCAACCTTGCGCTCAACGAAGCTTGTGACGATGGCGGTGAGAGCGCCGCGTGCAATGTCGACTGCACGGTTGCGAGCTGTGGAGACGGTACGGTCAACGTGACCGCCGGCGAAACGTGCGACGACGGAAACGGCGCCAACGGTGATGGATGCAGCGTGCAGTGCGCGGGCGAGTGCGCCCAAGACGCGCTGACGACGCTATTTAGCAGCGGGTTCATTTTCAACGGGAACATGTTCGACATCACCATCGCGTCTGAGATCACCGTCACTAACTTCGACCTGAATCTCGACTTGGGTAGCCACGACATCGAGATCTACATGAAGGCCGGCACATACGTCGGTAGCGAGGCCAACGCGGCGGCATGGACGTTGGTAGGCAGTGCCACGGGCGTGATCGGGAACGGCGCTGGGGTTCCCACGCCCTTTCCTGCCCCGGTCATCGTCAACATCACGCCCGGCACCGTGGGCGTCTATGTGACCACCACCGGCGCCAGCAACGTCAATTATGTTTCCGGGACGCTCGTGGGTCAGGTGGCGGCTACGGACGGGACGCTATCCATCGCTGAGGGCAACAGCATCAACTACCCATTTGGCTCTACCAACAGCCCGCGCATCTGGAATGGGACCATCCACTACTCCCGCGCGCTCACGACCACATTTGCCGGCGGAAATGGCCTGACGGGGGGCGGAAATATGTTCAACGTGATCGCTGCGAACGACATCACCATCGACGGCTTCTGGGCCAACGTCGACGCGGGCCCGCACACCTTCGAGATCTATTATGTGCCGGGTGGCTACGGAGGCCACGAGGCCGACTCTACCGCCTGGACGTTCGCGGGCTCGGTGAGCGGTGTCGCCACAGCGGGCACGGACATTCCCACGTTCGTACCGATCAACCCGTCGATAACCATGAACGCAGGCGACACTTTCGGGCTTTACATCACGACCACGACGACGCCGATCAACTACACGAATGGAGCGTCGGAAGGCGCGGTCTTGGTACAGGACGCGAACATTACCATCACCCAAGGAAAGGGCGTTGGTTACCCGTTCGGCGGGACCTTCACACCCCGCAACTGGAACGGCATCCTCCAGTACAGCCTCTGCCCCTGACACGTCACGGCGCGGGTCGTCCGATGTTGATCGGGCGGCGCGCGCCACGTCTTGCCATCCCGCACCCCCCCACCAAACTTCCGCGGGGCGACGACCTCCGTTCGGGTCCTGCCCCCTTGCGCTCACGGTCAAAGTAGCGGACGCTCCCGCCCGAAATCCGCCCTTCGAGGCGGATCACCGAACCCGCTAAACCCACAGGGAGCTCCTCCACATGCCCTTCAAACACCCCCTACGACGTGCGCTCCGCACTGCCCTTGGCTCCGGCCTCATGCTGCTTGCGGGCTGCGGCGCCCACGCTGAGTACCCCACCACCGACGGCGGCCTCGGCCTCGATCGCGTGGTTCTTTACAGAAACGGTGTCGGCTATTTCGAGCGTCGTGGCGAGGTGGAAGGCGACGTCTTGCGCCTCAAGGTGCGCAAAGACCAGGTCAACGATCTCTTGAAGAGCCTGACCGTCGTGGAGCGCGACGGCGGCAAGGCGGTCAGCATTTCGATGCCCCTCGACCCGCAAACCTGGGCCAACGCGGCCCTCGCGACGCTGGCTCCAGGTCGGGGTAGCCTCGCGGAGGTGCTGGACGCGCTTCGTGGCACGGAGGTCACCGTGCGCGCGAGCGATGGGACGACGTCGCGGGGGCGGATCGTCATGGTCGAACGCATGGATCCGGGCGTCCCCGAAGGGCCCGGCATGGTGCCACCGGGGCCGGTCGATTTCAAGCTCACCCTGCTCGCCGGCAGCGAGCTAAACGTAGTGCTTTTGTCCAAGATTCAGGCGCTTACGCTCGAAGATGGCAGCCTCGCGATGCAGCTTCAGCGGAGCCTCGACGCGTCGGCGGGGGAGGGCATGTTTCAGCAGGTCGATGTGGAAATTCGCCTGGTCGGCAAGGCCAAGAGCGATCTCACGGTCAGCTATGTGGTGCCCGCGCCGATGTGGAAACCTACATACCGGATCGTCCTGCCGAAGGACGGTAAGGGCAAGGCGCTGTTGCAAGGCTGGGCCGTCGTGGACAACACCAGCGGCGAAGATTGGCGGGGGGTCAACCTGGGTCTCACCTCCGGCGCGCCCATCGCGTTTCGCTACGATTTGCACACGCCACGCACGGTCTACCGTCCCGACTTGACTGAGGCTGGGGTGCGAAGGCAGGCTCGCGCCGTGGTCGGGGAGGCCACCTACGACAACGCCCCCGAAGAGCCCGTGGTGATGGACGAGGAAGACGGCAAACTGGAAGCCGAAGCCAGCGAACCGGGGCAAGGTCGTCAGGGGATCGTGGGAGGCTTGCAGGCGGGTCGTGGGGCGATGCCAAAGACCGCGGGGCGAAGCTTGCGCCTCGCGGACGCCGTGGCCGAGGCCAAGCCCGCCTTCGATGGCGCGCCGACGACACCCATGGAAAAGCCGATGGATGCCCCGGCGCCGACCCCGGCCATGACCTTCGAATCGTTGCAGCGGAGCACGTTGGCGCAGGCGCGGGCCGCAGCGGTGAGCGGCCTGCAACGCTTTGACATTCAGGATCCGGTCACCGTCCCCGACGGGACGTCCACCATGGTAGCCATCATCAATCAGGCGGTGGAGGGCGAAGAAACCTTCCTCTACCGACCCGGCGGTGGCGGTGTCGGTTACGAGTCCAATCCTTACCGTGTCGTCCGCTTCAAGAACACGACGCCCTTTGTCCTCGAGCCCGGGCCCATTGCCATCTTCGCGGAGGGGAGCTTCGTTGGCGAAGGCCTTTCGGAGGCGGTCGGTACGGGTACCAGCGCGACCATCCCCTTCGCGGTCGAGTCGGACATCCTGGTCACCCAGTCGACCAAATACGACGGCAGCGAGATGCGCCT